>JARFPS010000031.1 GCA_029288175.1 Miltoncostaea sp.
CAGCACGCCCGTCATCCGCAAGGCGCGCCTCGGCGTGTCGCTCAAGCTCGCGCCGGCTCAGCGCATCGTCGGCAAGGCGCTCCTGACGCGGAGCAAGCGCATCTACAACCTCCCCACCGAGCGCGTGCGTCCGAGCCGCACATCGCACCCGCCCGCCGTGCTCATCGAGCGCGATCGCTTCCGGCTCACGCTCTTCAAGAAGGGCAAGCGCCACAGCTTCACCGTGGCGGTCGGGCAGCCGGCGTACCCGACGCCGGCGGGCAACTTCCAGATCACCAGCAAGCAGCGCAACCCCACGTGGTTCCCGCCCAACTCACCGTGGGCGCGCGGAATCGGGCCGGTGCCGCCCGGCCCGGGCAATCCGCTCGGCACAAGATGGATGGGCACCAGCGCCACCGCCATCGGCATCCACGGCACCACCGCTCCCAGCTCGCTCGGGACCCGCGCCTCGCACGGGTGCATCCGGATGAGCGTGGCGCAGTCCGAGTGGCTCTACGACCAGATCGAGCTGGGCACCCCGGTCATCATCCGCTGAGGTCCGCCAGCGCCGCTCGCACCCGGCCGGCCACGGCCGGGGGCAGCAGCGCGCTCACCCGCGTCCCCTCCGGCGTGGACTCCTGACTCACCTCGGTGCCGTCGCGGTGGATGGCCGAGAGCAGCGCCCCCTCGGTGTACGGCACCAGCACGCTCACCCGCTCCATCCGGCCGCGGCTCAGCTCGGCCAGCCGCGCCCTGAGGTCATCGAGGCCCTCGCCGGTGACGGCCGAGACCGGCACCGCCTCCGGCTCCCGGAAGGCGAGCTCGCGTCGGCGCTCCGCGTCGAGGAGGTCGATCTTGTTGAGCACCAGCAGCCGGGGCACCTCGTCGGCGTCGATCTCGCCCAGCACGCTCACCGACGCGTCGATGCGCTCCCGACGGGCCTCCTCTGGCTCGGAGGCGTCGAGCACGTGCAGGATCAGGTCGGCGTCGCGGACCTCGTCGAGGGTGGCCCGGAAGGCGGCCACGAGCTGGTGTGGGAGATCGCGCACGAAGCCCACGGTGTCCGACAGAAGGACACGGTGCCCTTCCGGCTCGATGACCCGCGTGGTCGGATCCAGCGTCTGGAACAGGGCGTCATCGACGTCGACCTCGGCGCCCGACAGGGCGTTCATCAGGCTCGACTTGCCGGCGTTGGTGTAGCCCGCGAGCGCCACCTTGGGCACGGCGGACTCGGCGCGTTGCTTGCGTCGCACTCCGCGTGAGCGCTCCGAGTCGCGCAGTCGCCGGCGCAGCACGCCCATGCGCTGGCGGATCAACCGCCGGTCGGACTCGAGCTGAGACTCACCGGGCCCGCGGGTGCCCACGCCGCCGCCCAGGCGCTCCAGGTGCTGCCACAGGCCCTCCTGGCGCGCGTAGGAGTACTCGAGTTGGGCGAGCTCGACCTGCAGCTTGCCCTCGGCCGAGCCGGCGTGCTGGGCGAAGATGTCCAGGATGATCCCGGTGCGGTCGACCACCCGGGTCTTGAGGCGATCTTCGAGCGCGCGCTGCTGGCCCGGCGTCAGCTCGCTCTCGGCGGCGATCAGGTCGGGCGCCGTCCGCTCGACCAGCTCCTTCAGGTCCTCGAGCCGCCCGCGGCCAAGGTAGGTCCGGGGGTCGGGTCGCTCGCGCCGTTGCACGACCACGCGCTCGACGCTCGCGCCGGCGGTGCGCAGCAGCTCGCGCAGCTCGCCGATCCGGGCCGTCTCGTCGTCGCCCTGGCGGAGACTCGCCACCGCGATGGCCCGCTCCAGCCCGCTGCGGTGCTCCCGTTGCTCCTCCCACTCCGGGTTGACGTCCTTGAAGGCCGACCCGCGGTAGGTGCGCTGAAGCTCGTGCATCCCCCGGGATTATTGCGCGTCCAGCTCAGCCTGCGGCGTCCTCGCCCGCGGCGTCGCCCTCGGCGACCAGGCGCAGCCGCCGCAGCGAGCGCACCACGACGTCCTCGTCCACGGGTCCGGACGAGCGCACGTACAGCGAGTTCGGGCCCACGGCGAACGCCAGGGCGCGCGCGGCGTCGGGGCCGGCCTGATCGACTCGGGCTCCACGGCTGCCCGGGACGTCCGACGGGGTCCACGCGCGCCCGCCGGACCGGTCGAGCAGCGCCTCGGCGGCCTGGGCGCCCACCGAGGTCGCGGTGACGTGGGAGGGCCAGGTGCTCGTCGCCACCACCAGCGACGCCCCCTCCGGACCCTCCCAGCGACGGATCGCCGCCGCCGACAGGCCGCGTGACGTCAGGCGCTCCGCCACCATGGGGTCGGGCGCCCCCGTGAGCGCCTCGGCCAGCTCGGCGGCGTCGCCCGGCTGCGCAGTCTGCACCTCGACCAGCCCGTCGGCCGTCGGCAGGACCGTGGCGAGGGCCACCGGATTCTTGACCTCGCCGCCCTCGTCGACCGCGCTCTCGGGCCCGCAGCCGACGATCAGCGCCGATGCCGCGACGAGCGTCGCCGCGAGGACCTTGAGGTGTCGGGACACGCGCAGATCGTAGCGTGGCGATGCTTCATCAAACCTCAATGCCGGTGGGGGATCTCGCGTCCGCGGCCGATCTATAATCCATCTGTCGGCTCGCACCGTGCGACCGCCGGCTGACCTTTGCAGGAGGCATCGATGAACCTGTCTTCGTACAAGACGGGAAACGCACTCAAGACGTTCATCTTCCTGGCGGCCCTGACCGGGCTCTTCCTGGTCGCGGGGTTCCTGATCGGGGGAGCAAGCGGGCTCGTCATCGCGCTCGTCCTGGCCGGAGCCATGAACCTGGCCATGTACTGGTTCAGCGCCCCCATGGCGCTCAAGATGGCCCGCGCGAAGGAGGTCACGCCGGAGGAGGAGCCGCAGCTGCACCAGATGGTGGAGCGCCTCGCCGGTCGGGCCGGCGTGCCCAAGCCGAAGGTCTACGTCACGCCGGACCAGCAGCCCAACGCGTTTGCGACCGGCCGCAACCCCAAGCACGCTGCCGTCGCGGTCACCAAGGGCATCCAGCAGGCCCTGGGCCCGCGTGAGCTCGAGGGCGTGATGGCGCACGAGATGGCGCACATCAAGAACCGCGACATCCTCATCGCGAGCATCGCCGCGATGGTGGCCGGCGCCATCTCCTACCTGACCTACATGTTCCTATTCTTCGGCGACGACGACAGCCCGCTCGGGCTGATCGGCTCGCTGGCCACCTTCCTCCTGGCGCCGATCGCCGCCGGCATCATCCAGATGGCGATCTCGCGGCAGCGCGAGTACCAGGCCGACGCGACGGGCGCCCAGCTGATGGGCGATCCCATCCCGCTGGCCGACGCGCTGGAGGGGATGCAGCGGACCGCGAACGCCGTTCCAATGAAGGTCAACGAGGCCGCGGCCCCGATGTACATCGTCAACCCGCTGTCCTCACAGGCCTCCGCGGGCCGCGGGCGCCGGATGACCAAGCTGTTCAGCACCCACCCGCCCACCGAGGAGCGCGTGTCCCGCCTCCGCAAGATGGCCGGGATGGCGTCGATGGAGCTTCAGACCTTCTAGGAGCTCCGCTCGATCGCAC
>JARFPS010000248.1 GCA_029288175.1 Miltoncostaea sp.
GGATCTGATCGAACTCGTCCGCCACCTGCCCGAGCATCTCGGAGCGCACGTCGGCCCGCAGCGCACCCAGCTCGGCGCGCAACCGGCCGCGATCGGCCTCGTCGGCGGCGGCCAGGCGGGCCTCCAGCTCGGTGACCCGGGCGTCCGCATCGGTGCGCTTGTTGACGTCGCGCGCGAACACCACCGCGGCCGCGGGCGCACCCCCGATGACCGAGGCGTACGAGCCCTCGACGGCGAGCACCTCCATCTGATCGTTCAGGGCGGCCGAGAAGACCACGAAGGCGCCGCCGTGGTACCGCGACACCACGCAGAACACGATCGGGCCGTCGAAGTTCACCACCGCGCGACCGATCTCGGCGCCGTACTCGAGCTGGCACTTGCGCAGCGACTCCGGCGAGCCGTCGAACCCCGTCAGGTTCGCCAACACCACGAGTGGGCGGTTGCCGCTCGCCGCGTTGATCGCCCGCGCGGCCTTCTTGGACGACACCGGGAACAGCGTCCCCGCCGTCCACACGTCCGGCCCGTCGGCCGGGACCATGTGGTGGCGCGGCAGAGGGCGCGACTCGATGCCGATCATGGCGTGCGGGATGCCGCCCAGATGGGCGTCGTAGACCACGACGGTCTCGGCGTCGGCCATCCCGGCCCACCGCTCGAGGGTGGGGTGGTCCTGGTCGGCCACGGCGTTCATGAGCGACCGGATGTCGAACGGGCGCTTCCGATCGGGGTTGCTGTCGGCCGAGAAGATCTCACCGGCGGTCCGGAAGTCGGTGCCGGGGCCCTCATGGACGTGCTCGCGGACGTCGCGGTCCCGCGGATCCTCCGTGTGGGCCCGCCGGGGGAACCGCTCGCCGGGAGCGACGTAGGTGTGTGCGTAGTAGTCGAGCATCAGGCGGCAGGCCCCGGCGAGATCGGGCGCCCAGTACTGGGCCTGCCCGTTGGGTCCCATGATGCGGTCGTAGCCGCCGATGCCCAGGTTGTCCTCCGCCGAGACGCCGCCCGAATAGTCCAGGGCCTGCTTGCCGGTCAGGACCATGGCGCTGTCGGGGGTCATGATGAGCGCCCCGCGCGTGTGCATCAGCATGGTCGCCTCGGCGTTCCAGTAGGGCTGGGCGCCCACGTTGATCCCCGCCACGACGACGTTGATCTCGCCGCCGTCCTGCGTGAACGTGATGATCCGCCGCAGCACGCGCGAGACCCAGTCCATGTTCTCGGTTCCGGTGTCGCGCGAGATCTTGGCCCCCGCCGACAGCGCGTACCACTCCACCGGAACGCCCATCGACTCGGCCAGGTCGATGGCGGCGAGGACCCGCGCGCACTCGGGCTCGGCCACGGAGCCCAGCGCACGCGTGGGATCGCCGAGCAGGGCGACGCGCGCCATGCCCTCGGGGTGGCGGTCGGTCGGCGTGGTGACCACACCCGCCACGATCCCGGCGGTGTTCTCGCCCGGCGGCCGATCCACGGGAACCAGCGTGGCGTCGTCGGCCAGGTCGTGCTCCTCGAACCGCCCGCCCGGCCCCATGGCCATCCTCACGAGCTCGTAGGGGTAGACCGTGCCGCGCCGGCGCGAGGCGAGGACCTTCTCGCGGTAGCTGTCGAGGTGGCCGACCGGCTCGTCGGGCGCGTCCACGACGTCGATCTCCACGCCGGCACCGGGCTGGTACGAGAATCGGATGGCCCGATCGCGCGCAGGACGCCCCGCGTCGGGCACCTGGATGTGCACGAGCACCTCCTCGAGCCCCACACCCTCCGTGATGGGCCCGAGCGCCCGCGCCACGGCCACCAGCTCGTCGACCGGAAACGGCACGGGCGGCCAGACGTAGAGGAAGATCTGGT
Source organism: Miltoncostaea sp. (assembly GCA_029288175.1). GTDB lineage: Bacteria > Actinomycetota > Thermoleophilia > Miltoncostaeales > Miltoncostaeaceae > JARFPS01. Next base: position 1,834 of record JARFPS010000248.1, read on the forward strand.
TCGACTGCAGGCGCTTCGCGCCGGGGCGCTGGGCCCGCGCCCGCCGGAGATCCTCCAGGCAGCGTGCGAGCGTCTGCTCGAGCACCGGCAGCGAGATGACCTGTCCGGCGTCGCCGCGCACCGGGTTCAGGTCGCGCACCTCGGACAGGGCGACGAAGCGCTCCTCGGCGCCCTCGTCGCCACCGGTGCACAGGAACAGGTAGTTGTCCTCGCTCGACGGCAAACGGGCCACGTCGAAGTTCTTCAGGCGCCAGAAGCGCAGCCGCCGGGCGATCATGGGGTGCATCCCCCGCACCACCCGCTCCTCCTCGAGCCCCTCGGTGTCCGGACGGAAGGTGAACTGCTCCACCGAGCCGTCGGCCATGGCCACCGACACCGCCAGGCGCCGAAGGTGGTCGGGCAACCCGGCGGCGCGTGCGGCATCGCGCAGCTCGTCCGCCATCTCGTCGGCGTCGCGATCGCCGCCTCGCGCCAGATACAGGTCGGCCACCGCGGAGTCGGTCGGATCCTCGGCGGCGAGGACCTCGCGCACACCTGACAGGAGCTCATCGAGGTCGTCGTGCATCCCGAGCGAGGCGACCAGCCTCACGGTGCGGCGCTCCCGGTCGTAGGTGGCCGTGAGGTAGCGCCGCCCGTCGAGCTCGGTGTGATGCAGGCCGTGGAGCTCGCGGATCTTGTAGTAGCGCCGGGTGAGCACCTCGAGCAGAGGATCGCGCTCACTCAGGCCGTCCCCGGTTCTCCGACCCAGCAGACCGATGAGCCGGTAGGAGCTCTCGATGACCTCCGCGATGCGCGCCTCGTGGTCGTCGGCGTCCGGGTTCGCGACCAGCCCGTCGAGCACGTCGTTGACCGCGCGGTACGCCTCCTCCTGGGCATGCTCGGCCGCGGGCTGGTCGAAGCACGCGAAACGGACGCTGCGCGCGAGCTCTCCCACGGCGGGATGACGGACCTCGGTCGCGGTCACCAAGCGGTTGAGCGTCTCCCGAAGGGCGCTCTCGAGATCCGGCGGCAGCCGCTGCGCCTCCGCGCGGCAGATCTCCAGCAGCGCCGACACGGCCGGGAGCTGAGCCGGCGCCCGCTGCTCGGCCAGGAAGATGCGGTAGGCGGCCTCCGCGAGCTCCGGGCCGGGAGCGAGGTCGGCCACGCCGTAGTGGGCCAGAGCGCGCGCGAGACTCTCACGAAGGGCCGCGTGCAGCCCCTCGTGGTAGGCGTCGAGCGAGCGCAGGTAGCGATGGAAGTGCTCCAGCGGGCTCCGGACCGCCTCCTCGACGAACTCGAGCGCGCCCAGGGGCGGGCGGTTCCGGGTCAGCTCGGCGATGTCGGTGAACATGCCGAGCAGCGCGATGGCCCGCTCGATCAGAACGCGGTCGCCCGGGCGCTCGGCGTGGAGCGCCGTCAGCCGGTCGGCCAGGCCGGCCGCCTCCTTCTCGCCCTCGTCGAAGCCGCTGAAGAGGCTGCCGATCTCGTCGAGCACCGCGAGGTCGGGCGCGGTCGCGGCCGTGGCGCCCAGCTCGCCGAACCCGACGCGGGGGCCCGGCTCCCCCTCCTGGTCCGGGCGCAGGGGCTCCATGCGCACCAGCGGGGCGCCGGCGTCGACCTGGACGTTTCCGGCCACAAGCACCTCGCGCACGACGCCGTCGAAGGGCGCGGGAACCGCCGTCTCCATCTTCATGCTCTCGAGCACCGCGACCGGGTCGCCCTCGCGCAGTTCATCACCGACCGAGGGGGCGACGGAGACCACCAGCGAGGGAGCGGGGGCCCGCACCAGGCGACCCTCGTCCCGGGCGATGCGGTGCGCCACCCCGGCGACCTCCACCACGTGGTCCGGGTCGTTCGAGACCGTGACGACGCGGTGCCGCCGGTCGCCGATATGCATGTACGCCCCGAAGCGGCCCAGCCGCTCGACGTCGGCGACCACGGTCGACCCGTCGACCGTCAGGCGATAGCGCGAGGGCGCCGTGCGGGACACGGAGAACGCATACCCCTGGCCGCGACGGTGCAGCCGGATGGACGCCCCCACCGGCGGCGGCGCCTTGGGGCGGCCGCGCCGCGCGCTGGCGTAGAACGCGTCGCGCGCGATCGCCTCCTCGTGGTCGTAGGTGTTGATCGCCGCCTCGATGAGCGCGATGTCGGCGCCGCGCTCCGACACCAGGCCCTCGGCCTGGTCGAGCCGGTCGATCCAGCCGATGTCGGCCGTGCCGTCCACCACCTCGGGACGGTCGAGCAGGTCGAGCAGCAACGACCGGTTGGTCGCACCGCCCCGCACCACCACGGCCATCTCGCCGACCGCGCGTCGCAACCGGGCGAACGACTCGTCGCGGTCACGGCCCCAGGCGACGACCTTGGCGATCAGCGCGTCGTAGTCGGGAGGGATCACGTCGCCCTCCGACAGGCCGGTGTCGACCCGGATGCCCGGCCCGGTGGGAAGCGCCAGCAGCTCCAGCTCACCCGCCGCGGTGGCAAAACCGCGTTCGGCGTCCTGGGCGTTGATGCGCACCTCGACCGCGTGGCCCCGCTCGACGGGCGGGTCGGGCTCCAGGCCGCCACCCATGGCCACGTGCAGTTGCAGCTTCACCAGGTCGAGCCCGGCCGTGGCCTCGGTGACCGCGTGGCCCACCTGCAGGCGGGGGTTGACCTCGGTGAAGTAGAGCCCGCCGTCCTCCGGCTGATGCAGGAACTCCACGGTGCCGGCGTTGCGGTACCCGGCCCGCACCATCAGCTCGACGGCGGCGCGGCGGATCTCCTCCTGGCGCCCCGGGTCGAGCACCGGCGAGCCCGACTCCTCGATGAGCTTGCGACTGCGGCGCTGAAGGGAGCAATCGCGCAGCCCCGGTGACCACGCGACGCCGTGATCGTCGACGACCACGTCGACCTCGATGCAGCGCGCACCGGCGATGACGCGCTCGAGGAACACCCGGTCGTCGCCGAACACCCGCCCGGCGCCGTCCCGTAGCCCCAGGTAGACCGCCTCCAGGGCGCCGGGCTCCGACACGGCCGCCACGCCCTGACCGCCGTGACCCATCGCCGCCTTGACCATCACGGGATAGCCGATGCGCTCGGCGTGCGACCGGGCCTCGTCCACCGAGGCAACCGGCCCGCGACTCCAGTCGGCGACCGTCAGGCCGGCCTCCTCGGCGAGTGACTTGGCGGCGACCTTGTCGCTGAGACGCCGGATCACATCCGCGGGCGGACCGATGAAACGAAGGCCCATCCGCTCACAGAGGTCGGCGAACTCCGGATCCTCCGCCACGAACCCCCAGCCCACCCAGACGGCCGTGGCATCGCACGCGCGCAGCGCGCGCTCGAGCTCGTCCAGGCCGGCGAAGGGCTGCGCCGGATCGCCCGCGACAAGCTGCGCCTCGTCGGCCTCGCGGACATACGTGGCCGTGCGCTCGGCGGCGGTGTGGAGCGCGATGGTCGTGAGGCTGCCTCGGCCCTCGGCCGCGAATTCACGCGCCGCCTGGATGAGGCGCCGTGCCGGGTCTCCCCGGTTGACGATGGCGATCCGGTGCGAGGTGGACAGAACCCGAAACTACGCCATCTGAACGACACGGGTGCTGCGCGCACATATGTCGATGGTGTTACTAGGGCCCTCGGGCCACTGTCGATGGCGATCCTGCTGGGTTACCTTAGGCTCGGAGTTCCCTCTGCCAGGAGCCAGCATGGGCAAGCCCTTCGTCATGAACCGGCACGGCCGCATGGTCTTCCCGTCCAGCTTCCTGGGCGACCTGGACTTCGCGACGATGGAGTCCGCCGAGCAGCTCTCGTCCGTGATCCATCGCGACTACGAGGCGAAGGCCCCGACGGGCAAGGAGATCCGCGAGCGCGCCGAGAACGGCAAGTACGCCTCGCGCTACGACCTGCTCCGCGACATGGCCCTGAACCTCTACTGGACCAATCGCTATGCGATGACCCTGTACGAGAAGCGGCCCACCCGGTGGCGGGATGTCCCCAAGAAGAGCGACGAGGTCTTCCTGCCGCTGCTGAAGCCCTGGATCGAGGGAGAGGCGAAGGTCGCCGCGGTGTCCGCCGCGTACGCGGCGCTCCCGGCCGGCTTCGACGCCGAGGCCGAGGACCGCATCCACGCGATCCTGTTCGACGTCTACCGGCACAAGCTGCACCACGCAACGGGGCTCGCCGCGATCAAGAAGACGGTGGGCGAAGCCCTGGAGACGCCGGAGGCGCTGACCTACTGCCTCACCGACCACGACCCCGACTTCCCCACGTTCAACTACCAGGAGATCCTGGACTGCCACGAGGACGTGCCGGAGCTCGAAGCGCTGATGCGCATGGTGATGATCCTGCACAACGCCTACCCGTGGAACAGGGAGGCGACGCGGCTCGAGCGGGTCGACAGCATCGATCCCGACGAGTTCGTGGTGGTCCTGATGCCCCGCTCACGCGAGGCCTACAACTTCATCCAGCGCGTCAAGCGGGGCGACCCGCCGCGTCGGCGTCCGGCCCCACCCGCCGAGGCCGTGAAGCCGAGCGAGCCGGTGCCGCCGGTGATCGTCAGCGAGTCCTTCTCCATTCCGCCCAAGCTCGAGGCACTCGCCGTCTCGCGCGGGGAGCACGTGTGCACCAACGAGGACGTCATCCGCAACACCGCCTTCAGCTGGTCGCGGATGAGCGCCGACGACATCCTCGACAAGACCGGCATCGGGGCCCGCCTCTACTCGGAGCGCAACCTTGAGGAGATGGCCCTGACGGCGGCGGAGTCCGCGCTGCGCACGGCGGGACGCGCGCCCGAGGAGATCGCTGCGGTGATCTTCTGCTCGTGCACCAGCGAGAAGCTCATCCCCTCGGTGGCGTGCTGGCTGTCGGGCCAGATGGGGATCTTCCAGACCCACGCCTCGTTCGACCTGATCGCGGCGTGCGCGGGCTTCCCCTACGGCCTGGCCGAGGCGACCCGCATCCTCCAGGACGTCAAGCGGCCGGTGCTGGTCGTCTGCGCCGAGAAGTTCTCGGACAAGATCGGCAGCGTGCGCCCCTCGCGGATGATCTTCGGCGACGGCGCCGCCGCGATGGTGGTGGCGCCCGGAGAGGTCGGTGAGCGACCCGACATCGAGGTGCTCCAGACCTACGCCAGCGGCCCGGACTCGCAGGTGAACTCGATCATCTGGCCCAACCCGGACTTCGACAACAGCATCACCGTCTGGGGCCCCGAGGTGCGCGCCCTGGTCGAGCGCTACCTCGAGCAGATGATGGGCGAGCTGCAGCAGACGAACCATCCGCACACCGGCACGACCCTGCTGGAGGACATCGACCTGGTGGTCCCCCACCAGGCGAACCGGACCATGGTCACCGAGCTGGCGACCAAGGCCGGCATGGACGAGAGCGACCTCTACTTCAACATCGAGCGCGTGGGCAACGTGTCGGCCGCAAGCATCCCGATCGCGATCCACGACGCGGCCACCGACGGCGTCATCGACGAGCCCACCACGGTGTTCGCACCCGGCTTCGGCGCGGGGGCGGTCGCGGGTTACGCCATCGTGCGCATCGACCCGGCCATCATCGCGCCGGAGGTCGATGACGAGGGCACGCAGGCCGAGGGCGCGCCGCGCTCGCCCGGCGCGGGCGACGAGACCTCGAACGTGGTCGCGGCCTTCGGCTAGCGCGTCGGGGCGCTAGTCGGCGAAGCCGCGGTAGATGGCGAGCAGCGCGGCGCGCTGCTCGTCGGTGAGGTTCGGGTCGGCCTCGATCGCCTCGACGGCGGAGCCGTCGGCGTTGCCCGTGGTGGGCTCGCCGTCGTCGTCGAACAACCCGGCCTGCCGCAGCAGCGTCTCGGTGGGGATCTCAAGCGCCGCCGCGACCTGGCGGAGCACCCGGATGGAGGGCTCGTGGAGACCCCGCTCCAGCTGGCTCAGATAGGCGTTCGACAGATCGCTCAACGACGCGAGCTCGCGGAGCGAGAGCTTCGCGAGCTTGCGTTGGCTGTGGATGAACCGGCCAAGCGCTTCGACCTGGCCGGCCCATGGGTCCTGCGTCATGGTCGGGGGAAGCCCGACGGTTGGTGCAGGGGCCCCTCTACGCGGAAGCGGTCTCGACCTCGCGGATCTTCACCGCGGGCTGCGCGGCGCTGACGAGGTTCTGCGCGAACTCGCGCTGAGCGCTCAGGATCTCGCCGGCGAAGTCGAAGCTGTTCGCGATCAGCTCCTCGACCTCCGGGGTGCCCTTCGGCATCGGAAGCGCGGGGACCTCGGGCGCGGAGCCCTCGACGGCCTTCGCCCAGCTGCCCAGCGCGTCGACGACGGCGTCCTGGGTCTGCTTCAGCGCGTCAAGAGCCTGCTCCTGCGACTTGCGGGTGTACTCGAGCGGGGTGGCGTCGGCCATCGAAAGCTCCTTGGGTGGGACGTGCCTGGTCAATGGTGCGTACTATAGTTATCACCGTTAACTTCGTCAAGCAGCGCCGCCTACTTGAGCACGTAGGCCCCCGGCGCGTCGACCATGGGCGGGTGCGCCGAGGACCCCATCGAGGGGGGCTCCACACGCTCGCCCGAGCGCTTGCCGATCCACTCGGCCCAGTCCTCCCACCACGTTCCCTCGTGGAGCGCGGAGTTCTTGAGCCAGGTCTCGGGCTTCTTCGGGAGCCGGTTGTTCGTGCGGTACCAGGCCTTCGGGCTGGGGGGGTTCACGATCCCGGCGATGTGGCCCGCCGAGCTGAGGACGAAGCGCACCTTCGCGCCCGACAGAAGGCGGGTGGTCGAGAAGCTGCCCCTCCACGGGGTGATGTGGTCCTGCTCCGCGGCGAGGATGTACGTGTCGGCGGTGATGTCCCCGAGGTCGAGCTCGGTGCCGCGGAGGGTCATCGTGCCCTCTGCGAGCTGGTTCCCGAGGTAGCAGGAACGCAGGTAAAAGGAGTGCATCTTGGCGGGCAGCCGGGTGCTGTCGGAGTTCCAGAACAGGATGTCGAACGCGGGCGGGTCCTCGCCGAGCAGCCAGTTGTTCACGGCGTAGTTCCACACCAGGTCGTTCGAGCGCATGAAGGTGAAGACCCCCATCATCTCGCTGGCGTCGAGATAGCCGCGGTCCATGATCCGCTTCTCCAGGCGCTCCACCGAGGCCTTGTCGGTGAACGCGCCGAGCCGGCCGGGCTCGGAGAAGTCGACGAGCGTGTTGAGCAGCGTGACCGAGGCGACGCGGTCGTCGCCCTTGGCGGCCATGTACGCGAGCAGCGCCGCCGTCACCGTTCCACCGAGGCAGAGGCCGACGATGTTGACCTTCGGCGCGCCGGTGATCTCGGTGATGACGTCGATGGCCGTGAGCGGACCGCCGAGCTTGTAGTCGCCGAGGGTCGTGTCGCGGTCGTCGGCATCGGGATTGCGATAGCTGATCGCGAACACGGTGTGTCCGTGCTCGACCGCCCACTCCACGAAGCTGCGCCCCGGGGCGAGGTCCATGATGTAGTACTTGTTGATCCACGGAGGGCTCAGCAGGAGCGGGGTCTCGAAGACCGTCTCCGTCCGGGGGCTGTACTGGATCAGCTCCATCAGGTCGTTGCGGTACACGACCTTGCCCTCGGTGGTGGCCAGATCCTTCCCCACGGTGAAGGCGTCCCTGGGCACCTGACGCGGCAGACCATCGTTGTGGGCGACGTCGTCCGCGAAGTTCTGCAGTCCCTTGACGAGGCTGGCGCCCCCCGTATCCAGCGCCTTCTTCGCGACGGCGGGGTTGAGCGCAGGGTTGTTCGACGGCGCCAGCGCGTCCATGAGGGCGTCGGCCATGAACTCGAGCTTGTGCCCCGTCGTCTCGTCGACGTCGACCGACTCGACGATCTCATCCACCAGTCGCCCCGACAGGAGATAGTTCTGAAGGAGCGCGAACAGGTAGGGGTTCTCCTCCCAGCCCGCCTCGCGGAAGCGACGATCCTTCCGGCTCACCGTCGCGGGGCCCTCGGCCTCACCGCCCAGCGCGCGCGTCACGGCCGCCGCCTGAGCGGCCAGAAGGTCGGACGTGTAGCGCTGCCCGGCCTCCATCGCGGCCGCCGGATCCTCGGCGATGGAGTTCGCGGCCTTCATCCACGCTTGGGCGAACCCGAGGGGATCGAGCGCCCCCAGCGCATCCGCCTCGTCGAACGGCGCGTCGTCGTGCGAGCGGGATTCCTTGTCCGACATCTGGTGCGTTCCTTCCTTTGTGCTCACTGTCAGCCGGCCGATGCGGCCGCGAGGCCGGGCGGTGGCGCAAGGCGCGAGGCCGTCGCGGAGAGGGCTGCCATGCGCTCGACCAGGCCCGTCATGCCCTCGCTCTCGGCCCATGCCAGCGGGCCGACCTGCCACCCGCAGCCGAAGCGCATGGCCACGTCGACGTCGCCGGACGCGGCGACGTCCTCGTCCAGGCAGCGGTACGCCTCGTTCAGCGCACCGAGGTAGTAGCGCTCGGCGACCTCCCGCCCGGCGGCGTCGGCCTCACTCTCGGGCGGCTTTCCGTCGAAGAAGCCGCCGCCGCTCTTGAGACCCAGACGCCCGCCGGCGACCTGGGCGTCGATCTGCCCCCCGTCGCCGAACCGCTCGCCGTACGCCTCGTCCAGGTCCTTGCGCAGGTGGGCCATTGTGTCGAGGCCGATCAGGTCACCCAGCGCGAACGGGCCCATGGGCGCCGGACCGCCGTCCACGACCGCGCGGTCGGCGGCCGCGGGGTCGGCACCGATCTCGGCGGCGTGACGGTATGCCTCGGCCATGGCGCGGCAGAGGATGCGGTTGACCAGGAAGCCGGGACACTCGCGCACGCGCACGGGCGCCTTGCCGACGGCCTCGGCGAACGCCTCGCCCGCGGCCATCGTGGCCTCCGAGGTCCCCTCGCCCTGGATCACCTCCACGAGCTTCATGACGCTCGCGGGGTTGAAGAAGTGCAGTCCGAGCACCTGGTCCGGGCGCCCGGTCTCGGCCGCCATCTCGCTGATCGACAGCCCCGAGGTGTTCGAGGCGATCAGCGCCTCGGGCGGCAGCGCGGCGTCCAGCCGGGCCATCACGACCCGCTTGATGTCCATGCGCTCGGGCACCACCTCGATGCCCAGCCCACAGTCGGCGAGGTCGGCGTCGTCGGTGGTGGGCACGATGCGCTCGACGAGCGTCGCGGCCTCCCCGGCGTCCAGCTTGCCGCGCTCCACGCGCCGCTCCGCGATGGAGCGCGCGTGGGCGAGGCCCTTCTCCAGGGCCTCGGGATCCGAGTCCAGCAGTGCGACGTCGACGCCGGCACCGGCCGCCACGAAGGCGATCTCGCTGCCCATGACGCCCGCGCCGAGCACGGCGATCTTGGAAATCATGCTCACTCTCCCTTGGGGGCCCGCGGCGGCATCACCAGGGCTTCGCCGGTCAGCACGGTGTCCTCGCCGCGGGTCACCACGGTCTCGAGGATCACGCGCCCCTTCTCGGCCACGATCTCCTTGATCGTGGCGGTTGCCGTCAGCGCGTCGCCGGGGAAGACCGGCAGGCGCCACTGAAGCGACTGCGACATGTAGATCGAGCCCGGGCCGGGAAGCTGCGTCCCCAGGACGGCGCTGATCAGGCCGGCGGTCAGAACCCCGTGCACGACGCGACCCTTGAACATGCTCGCCGCGGCCCACTCCTGGTCGACGTGCGCCGGGTTGTCGTCGCCCGACAGCCGCGCGAACGCCTCCACGTCCTCCTGGCTGAAGGTCTTCTCGATGCTCGCGCTGTCGCCCACGGCGAGCTCGTCAATGGTCTTTCCGGGCGGGTAGGTCGGGAACGCGGTGGCGGACGGGTCGGTCACTGAGGTCCTTTCGCTGACGGGGTCAATCGGAGCGTGTGTCGAGCCAGTCGACGACGGTGGGCCACAGGGCGCGACGGGCGCCCGAGCCCGCGAGCAGGCCGACGTGTCCACCGGGAATCTCCCGGTACTCGTTGTCCGCGCTGGCGACCAGGTCGTTGAGCGGTCGCGCCATGGCGGGCGGGACGATGTGGTCCTTGGCACCGGCGATGTTGAGCAGGGAGGCATCGATCCTCCCGAGGTCGACGCGCCGGCCCCCGATGCGGATCCGGCCCTTCACCAGCTCGTTCCGCTGGTAGAACGACTCGATCCACTGGGCGAAGGCGACGCCGGGGAAGGGCACCCCGTCGTTGACCCACTTGTTCATGGCGAGCCACGAGGTCATGTCGCGGCCGGCGGCGAGCCGCTCCCACATCACCATCTGCGAACCCACGAAGTTGGTCACCGGCTTCAGCATCTTGTTGCCCATGTCGATGACGTCGGCCGGCACGTTGCCGAAGCCCCGGGCGAGCGCCCAGGGATCCATGTAGGCCGGATCGGTCCACAGGCGGTAGACGCCCGAGTGCTCGAAGTCGATGGGCCCCGTGAGCGTCACGAGGTTGCGCAGCCCCTCGGGGCGGAGTGCGGCGTGCATCGCCGCGAAGGTGGCTCCCATGCAGTAGCCGAAGAGGCTGTACTCCTCGCCCGCGCCGGCCCGGCGCATCCGCGCGACGGCCTTGGGCAGGTGCTCCGCCACCAGCTCGTCGAGCGAGGTCTCGCGGTCCTCCCACCCCGGCGTGCCCCAGTCGAGCAGAAACACGTCGTAGCCCTCTTCGAGGAGATGGTGGATGAAGCTGTTGCCCGGGCGCAGATCGAGGATGTAGGGCTTGTTGATGAGCGCGTAGACGAAGAGCACCGGCACGCCATGGCGCCGCTCGGCCACCGGCCGGTAGCGGTACAGGGTCGTCTTGTTGAGCGTCCACACGACGTCCCGCGGCGTGGCGCCGGTCACGACGTCCTCGCCGCCCGTCGCCATCCGCATGCCCCGGACCAGCTCGTCCAGGGGGAACGGCTCGGCCTCCGGGCCAGGAGGCGCGCCGCCGTTGACGGACGTCGTCAAGCCGTGGGGTCGGCGCCCGCCGACGCGCGCTTCTTGGTGGAGCCCGACGCCCCGGCCGGCCGCTTCTTGCCGGAGCCGGACGTTCCGGCGGGGCGCTTCTTCTTGGGAGCCGGGGCTGCCCCGTCGGCAAGCGCCGCCAGGCTCGCCTCGATCGCCGCGATGCTCTGACGGATGGCGTGGACGTCGTCGCTCACCTCGTCGACCTTGCGCTCGAGCTGGGCGACGAGTTGCACGGCCCGCGCCACGTCGTCCTTCGTCGCGAGATGGAGCTGGTCGGCCGTGGCCCGCGTGGCGGAGCGACCCGCCTCGTTCAGCTCGGCGTACTGACGGAGGAACCGGCCCGAGGCCTCGGCGAACTCATCCGTGGTGACCACGCGCTCCATCGCCGCCGCCCAGTTCTCGACCACCTGGCCGTAGGCGTCGCGCACCGCCGCGAACGGGTCCTCGCCGCCCTTGTCGCCTCCCGAGGCGCTCACGAGCCCGCCTCCGACGGGGAGGAGCCGTTCTTGGACTGCTCGGGCGCGTCGTCCGAGCCGGCCTGCGGGTACATGCTGAAGAACTGGTCGAGCATCGACTGGTAGCCGCGGAAGGCCGAGGCCCAGACGTTGAGATAGCTGCGCCCGGCGTCGGTCAGCGAGTAGAGGCGCCGTGCCGGACCCTGCGTGGAGGTGTCCCAGGCCGAGATGACCAGGCCGTCCTCCTCGAGCTGCCGGAGCGTGCGGTAGACGCTGCCACGGTCGAGCGCCTCGAAGCCGAAGCTCGTGAGCCGGTGCATCAGCTCGTAGCCGTGGATCTGCCACTTGTCGAGCGCCAACAACAGGAACGGCTGCAGCCACATGCGCGGCTGGGAGCGAACGCCGTCCCGGCGCTTGCGCACGGCCTTGCCGTTGGTCGAGTGCTCCTCGCTCCCGGCAGAGGTTTCGCCCTGCCCGTTGGTGGAGGATTTGCTCATGGGTGCAGTCTGCACCTATAAGCTCAGAGCTGTCAAGGTGGGTTTCGCACCCACCGCACCCACCGCACCCCCACACGGAGGCACCTTGCCCGTCGACCTGGAACGCCGCGACGCCGTCGCGCTGCTGACTCTCAACCAGCCGAAGGCGCTCAACGCCCTCTCGGCGGACATGCTGTCCGACCTCGACGCGCGGCTCGGCGAGGTCGAGGAGGACCCGTCGCTGCGCGCGGTGGTCATCACCGGCGCCGGCGACAAAGCCTTCTGCGCCGGCGCCGACGTCAAGGCCATGAGCACGGCGGACGCCCTCGAGGCCCGGGCCTTCGCCCGGCAGGGCCAGGGCGTGATGTCGCGCATCGAGAACATGTCGCGCCCGGTGGTGGCGGCGGTCAACGGGTTCGCCCTCGGGGGCGGCTGCGAGCTCGCCCTCGCGTGCGACATCCGGATGGCGGCCGACGGAGCGCGCTTCGGTCAGCCCGAGGTGACGCTGGGAATCCTTCCGGGCTGGGGCGGCACGCAGCGACTGGCCCGGACCACCTCGATGGGCTTCGCGAAGGACCTCTGCATGACGGGCCGCCTGATCGACGCCCGCACCGCGATGTCGGTCGGGCTCGTGACCCACATCCACCCCGCCGACGAGCTGCTCGACGCCGCCATGAAGCTCGCGGGCGGCATGGCGAGCGGCCCGGCGTGGGCCGTCGGCGAGGCCAAGGCCATGTGCAACCTCGCGCTGTCGGGCGACCACCGCGCCAACCTGGCCCGCGAGCTGGACGTGTTCTCCCTGGCGTTCTCCACGCACGACCAGGCGGAGGGCATGGCGGCGTTCCTCGAGAAGCGCTCGCCGGACTTCGCCCCGCTCGACGCCCCCTCCCCGAACCCCGAAAGCGAGTGACCATGAGCGACGCCTACATCATCGACGCCGTCCGGACGCCGGTCGGTCGCCGCAAGGGCATGCTGCGCGAGTGGCATCCCGCCGACCTGCTCGCCGAGACGATCGCCGCCCTCCTGGAGAGGACGGGCGTCGATGGTGGACGCGTCGACGACGTGCTCGTCGGGTGCGTCGATCAGGTCGGCGAGCAGTCGATCAACATCGCACGCAGCGCGGCGATCGCGGCGGGCATCCCCGAGACCGTCCCCGCGGTCACGATCGACCGGCAGTGCGGCAGCTCGCAGCAGACCGCGCACTTCGGGGCCCAGGGCGTGATGGCGGGGCAGTACGACCTGATCGTCTCGGCCGGCGTCGAGTCGATGACGCGGGTGCCGATGTGGGCCAACGCCCCCGATCCCTCCGAGCCCTACGGCCCGCGGTTCCGGGAGCGGTACAACCTCAACGGCGGGATCATCGACCAGGGCAACTGCGGCGAGCTGATGGCGGAGGCCTGGGAGCTCGACCGCGATGAGCTGGACGCCTTCGCCTACCGCTCTCACTCGAAGGCCGCCGCGGCCACCGAGGCCGGCCGCTTCGCCGACGAGATCATCCCCATCCGCGGCGTCACCAAGGAGGGCGAGGAGATCACCGTCACGGCGGACGAGGGCATCCGTCCCGGCACGACCATGGAGGCCCTGGCGGGCCTGCCCACGATCTTCCGCGAGGACGGTCGCCTGACGGCGGGGACCTGCTCCCAGATCTCCGACGGAGCGGCCGCCGTGCTGATCGCGTCCGAGGCCGCCGTCGCCGACCTCGGGCTGACCCCCATGGCCCGCTTCCACTCGTTCGCGATCGCTGCCGACGACCCGATCCTGGGGCTGTCGGCTCCGATCCCCGCAACGAAGAAGATCCTCGAGAAGTCCGGGCTCGACGTCGATCAGATCGACCTGTTCGAGATCAGCGAGGCGTTCTCGTCGGTGCCGCTCGCCTGGGCCCACGAGATCGAGCCCGACATGGACCGCGTGAACGTCAACGGCGGCGCCATC
>JARFPS010000134.1 GCA_029288175.1 Miltoncostaea sp.
CCGGCCACGAGCGGGCCGCTCCGACCGGGAGCGGCCGCATCGTGTGGGGCCTACGGAGCCACGCAGAGCGCGAACGCGCGCACCCGGACGGAGCGCTCCTTGGGGGTCTGCACATGGTGGAAGCGGGTGATCCACGACGAGAGCCCGCCGCCCGGCAGCGACACCGGAACGCTGAGGCGCGACGGCGCGCCGGTCAGCTGGCGATGGCCCCCGCCCAGGGCGATGTGTCCATCCGGGCACCGCACCTCGACGCGCAGGGTGCGCCGCACGCGCACGTCGGGGCTCGCCAGCCGGGCGACCTTTGAGCGGTCGACGCCACGGGGCGCGCTCGCGGCGGAGGCCTGCGACAGCGCCAGGCTCTCGATCGCGGCCGTGTTGGTGTTCGCCCTGCGGACCGCCGCCCGCGAGATGCGCTGGTTGATCTTGAGCTGCTGCGGAGTGGCCGAGAAAGCCGTCGCGGCGGCGGCGTCCTGCTCCCCGTGGCCGGCGACGCCCACCACGGCCGCGCCCACTCCCAGCGCCGCCACGGCCACCAACACCGGCGCGATCGATCGGTTCCTCATCTCGGGTCTCCCCCCTGAGCGCGGTCGTTGTCCGCGTGTGGTTCGACCCTCGCCGCCGGCTGTTCCGGTTCGGTGTTGCGCCCGTCAGGGTCCGGATAAGGGTTGTGAACGGGCCCCGGGGGGAGAAGGGCCTTTCTTATCGAACCCACATGGCCGTCGGACGCGGCCCGGGTCGGTCAGCGGCCGGCGCCGTGGAGGTAGGCGATGTCCCCCACCTCGTTCTCGGCGCGCCGACGCTCCTCGATGCGCTGTGCCCACGGCTCATCGAGCACCGGCCAGCGCCCCAGGGCCTCCTCGTGGCGCAGGTACCAGAGCAGCTCCGGGCGGGCGCGGGCGCGCGGTGTCTCGATGCGGGGTGGGGTACCCATGCACGGCGGATCCTGATGGGCTGAGTGACGACTTCCAAGTGCATCCGACGTGGGAGGCTCAGCGATGCGACGACGCAGGCAACGACCCGGACCGGGCCAGGAGTCCGTCTGGGACTACCCGCGCCCGCCGGCCATCGAGCGGTCCGACCGCCGCATACGGGTGATCCTGGGCGGTGAGACGATCGCCGACACCACCGGCGCGCTGCGCATCCTCGAGACCAGCCACCCGCCGGTCTACTACGTGCCGCGGGACGACGTGGCCGACGGCGCGCTGAGCCCCGGAGAGGGCGCCAGCTTCTGCGAGTGGAAGGGGGTCGCCGCCTATCTGGACGTGACCGGAGGCGATCGCAAGGAGCGCTCGGCCGCCTGGACGTACCCGTCGCCGGTCGCCGCCTACGCCGCGCTCAAGGACCACGTGGCCTTCTACCCGTCGCGGATGGACGCCTGCCTGGTCGACGACGAGGCGGTCGTCGCACAGGAGGGGGACTTCTACGGCGGGTGGATCACCTCGGACATCGTGGGCCCCTTCAAGGGCGGGCCGGGTTCGTACGGCTGGTAGCCGACACGCGGGGCGCGTAGCGTCCCGGAAATGGGGAAGAGCCGTCGCCCACGACTGAGTCGCAAGACCTACGAGCGGGAGCTCGAGCGCCTCGAGGTCGAGCTGGTAAAGCTCCAGTACTGGATTCGCGCCGAGGGTCGGCGTGTGGTGGTGGTGTTCGAGGGACGCGACGCCGCCGGCAAAGGCGGGGTGATCAAGACGATCACCTCACGGCTGAATCCGCGCGTGGTGCGCGTGGTGGCGCTCACCAAGCCCACGGAGCGCGAGCGCGGCCAGTGGTACTTCCAGCGCTACGTCGAGCAGCTGCCGACCGCGGGCGAGATGGTCCTGTTCGACCGCAGTTGGTACAACCGCGCCGGCGTCGAGCGGGTGATGGGCTTCTGCACGGAGGCCGAGTACAAGGCCTTCCTGTCGGCCTGCCCGGAGTTCGAGCACCAACTCACCAACGACGGGGTCACGCTGATCAAGTACTGGATGCACGTGAGCGACGAGGTGCAGGAGAAGCGCTTCCAGGAGCGCAACGACGACGGGCGGAAGCGATGGAAGCTCAGCGGCATCGACATCGAGGGCAGGAACCGCTCAGAGGAGTACCTTCGCGCGCGTGACGAGATGCTCGACCATACGGACACGAGCTACGCGCCCTGGTACGTGGTGGACGCCGACGACAAGCGCCGCGGCCGCCTCAATTGCATCCGGCATCTGCTGAGCCTGCTGCCCTACGAGGACCTGACGCCGGAGCCGGTCGAGCTGGGGCCGCGCCCGGCGACGGGCGGCTACCGCGGCCGGGGACTGGAGGAGCTGAACGTCGTCCCGGATCGCTCTCCAGGCGACGGCTGAGCGCCGGCGGCAGGAACGCCGCCGGGCTCGCGAACGGTGCTAGAGGGCCTGCACCTGGGCCGCCTGCGGACCCTTCTGACCATCTTGGACGTCGAAGCTGACCCGCTGGCCCTCCTCGAGGTTCCGGAAACCGCTTCCGGCGATGGCCGAGAAGTGGACGAAGACGTCCTTGCCGCCGTCGTCGGGGGTGATGAACCCGTACCCCTTCTCGGATGAAAACCACTTCACGACGCCCTCGGGCATGCGCTCCTCCTCATGATCCGGGCGGGACGAACAGAACCCACCCTGGAACATGGATGCCCCAGGTGCCGTTCCGATCCACGCGCGTGTTGACTGCCCCGTCGGGACATGGCGCGGACTCTAGCGCGTCCGCCCGGTAAATCGGAGAGCCCCCGCACGGCCCGTCACGCTCATGGTGGAGCGGGCTTCGCACGTTGCGGTCGTTCGCGCGACATGAGCGCCAGCACCGGCTCCAGCACGCCCGAGTAGCGGGCGAGCAACGGCCCGGCCAAGGCCAGGATCAATACGTACGCCGCGGCCAGGGGCCCCAATTGTGACTCGGCGCCGGCCGCCACGCCCAGCGCGGCGATGATGATCGAGAACTCGCCCCTCGCGACCAGCGCCCCCGCGGCCCGGGCCTGCCCCTTCAGGCCCACGCCCGCACGCTTGGTGGCCCACCACCCCGTGATGATCTTGGTGATCGCGGTGACGACCGCGAGCGTCATGGCCAGCACGATCACCCCCGGAAGCTCGTCCACGGCGACACCCAAACCGAAGAAGACGAAGAAGGTGGCCGCGAAGAGGTCCCTAAGCGGGCCCAGGAGGCGCCGCGCCTCCTCGGCGACCGGGCCGGAGAGGGCGACGCCGACCAGGAAAGCCCCGACGGCCGAGCTGACCTGCAGTTCGTCGGCGACCCCCGCCACCAGGAGGATCAGCCCGAAGGTCGTGAGGAGCACGACCTCCTCGGACCGGTGCGCGACCAACCGGCTCAGGCGCTCCCCGTAACGCAGCGCCACGATCAGAGCCAGGGCAGCCGCGGCAAGCGCGATGCCCACGTCGCCGAGGGTCGAGATGGCGGTGCCCCCCACGAGCAGCGCGGCCACCAGCGGGAGGTAGACGGCCATGGCGAGGTCCTCGAGGACGAGCAGCGAGAGCACGGACGGCGTCTCGCGGTTGCCAAGGCGGTCGAGGTCGGTGAGGACCTTGGCGATGATCCCCGACGAGCTGATGTAGGTGACGCCGCCCAGCAGCAGCGCGGCGACCAGGTCCCAGCCGAGCAGCAGACCCATCGCCAGGCCCGGGGTGAAGTTGAGCAGGAGGTCGGCGACTCCGGCGGGCAGGCCGGCTTGCAGGTTGGACCGCAGCTCGGAGCTCGTGTACTCGAGCCCGAGCATGAAGAGCAGCAGGACCACCCCGATCTCGCTGCCGACCTCGACCACGGTGTCCTCGATCTCGATGAAGCCGAGCGAGCCGAGGCCGAGGCCGGCTAGCAGATAGAACGGGATCGGCGAGTTGCCGCCCCGCGCGCGCGCCCGGGCGAGCGCGGCCAACACCAGTGCCGCGACACCCAGGGCACCGAGGATCAGCGCAACATCGGCGTGGTCCTCACCCACGCAGGATCACCGCCTCAGCGGCGCGGCGCCGAGAGGATCGGTGCAGACAGGAGGCTCTAAAGGTCCGGCAAGGGGTCGACGCTGCTCCCCTGAAGAAGCTCGAAGAGGTGACGAACCCCTTCCGCCGTGCCCACGGCGACCGCTGTGTCCCCCTCTTGCAACACGAAGTCCAACGGCGGCGCGGAGATGGTCTCCTCGCCCCTCAGGACGGCCACGACGGTGGCGCCCCGCTCGGAGGCCGCGCCGAGATCGTGCAGGCGCGCTCCGGCGCACGCCGAGGCCCTGGTGACCGGCACCCAGTCGATGGTCAGCCCCGCGACGGACTGGAGGCGCGCGATCTCCTCGGTCACGTGCGCGGCGCCCAGGACGTCGGCGAGCGTGCGGGCGTCGTCCTCCTCAAGGCGCAGCACAAGCCCGCAGGCGTCCGGATCGTCCCGGTCGTAGACGAGCAGGTCACGATGGCCGGTGCGGTGGACGATCATGCCCAGGCGCTCGCCCGAGCGCGTGGTGAAATCGTGGCGCACGCCCACGCCCGGCAGTTGTGTCTCGATGACTTCGGTCATGACGGGCATTGTGCCACCGATCGGGGACGGGGGCCCGCCACCACGCGCCGACAGCGCAAGCCACGCCCCGGCGGTGGGAAACAGGGGGCGCGAACTGCAGGTTCCTTGGTGTTTCGCGCTGGACGCGCCGCGCGATCCATGTCAGCCTTCAGGTCGTTTCGGATGGGACGACGGTCCCGCACAGTCTGATGACACTCCGCGCCTCACACCTGCCGCTTCGTGCGCTCATGGCCGCCATCTTGGCGCTGGCCGCCCTTGCGCTCGTTCCGCAGACGGCGCTCGGGCAGATAGCGGCCGACGAGCCGGCCCCGCCCGAGAGCGAGGCGACCCAGGCCCCCGAGAGCGAGGCGACCCAGGTCCCCGAGAACGTGGCGACCGAAGAGATCCCGCCCCCGCCGGGCCCTCCCGTGGAGGAGCCGCCCGTCGAGGAGCCGCCCGTCGAGGAGACGCCGGCCGAGGGCACCGAGGGAGAGCAGACCGAGGTGGTCGTTCCCCCGCCCGTCGAGGAGACCACCCCGCCGCCGCCCGAGCCGACGCCGATCGTGGTGGTCGAGGAGGTCGTCGAGGAGGAGATCCTCGTCATCCCGACCACGCCTGACGTCCCCGTGGCACCGAAGGTCGCGCTCTCGAAGCAGGTCATCGGACCTCCGCCCGCGGCGCCGATCGCGCCCGACAAGCTGCCCGCGAGCCTGCCGGCCTTGAAGGCGGCCACCGTCGCGAGCGCCCCCGTGGCCCTCCCGGCCCCGTCGCTGGCCAGTACTCCGCCGGCGCTGCCCCCGCGCGACGCGCCGCCGCCGGTGGCGGCCACCCCGCCACCGCCCGACGTGTCCACCGGCACGCCTCTGGTGCCGGGAATCAGCCGGTTCGTCCCGAACGCGAGCGTGGCTAAGCAGAGCAGGCCCGACGCGGAGGTGCCGGCGGCGCTGCCGGTCGAGATCACCGCGCCCCCCTCGGTCGACCCCGAGGTCACACAGACCGCGCTCGGACCCACGAGCAAGCCGGACAGCCTGATCGGCGTCCTGGCCGCCTACGCCATCCCCGGGGCATCCGGCCCCGCAAGCAGTTTCCAGTTCATGCTCGCCTTCGCCCTGTTGCTGGGCGCCTTCGCCTTCTCGCGGCCGCGCAACTGGGCCCTGAGCCTTCCCGACATCCCTGGCAGAGCCCATGCCGGACACGGATCGGTAGGCCTCAAACCCGGATAGCCATCCCCAGCCGCGACGGCCTCCACGGCGCCGCGGCGATCGCACCGGCCGCTCGATGAGCGGTCATCTTCCACTGCGATTTCAGAAGGGGAAACGGCTCCATGAACAATCTGGACATCGTCATCCTCGGGTCCCCCGGGGAAAGGCGAGAGGAACTCACCAACACGATCAAGGCGATCGGGCACACACCGGTTCCGACGGACTCCGAGTTCGCCGGCACGGGGGATGCGATCCTGGTCGACCTCGACACCGCTCTGACCGAGTCGGAGCTTCAGAACGCGGAGCTCGACGCCCGGCCGATGCTGGTCGTGGCCGGAGCGGTCTCGCCGGCGCTGCGCCGGCTGATGGCCCGCTCCGCCGACACCTTGCTCGTCACGGACCCCTCCGAGGGCGGCCTTCGCACCGCTCTCGCGACGGCCTCCGGGCTGGCGG
>JARFPS010000205.1 GCA_029288175.1 Miltoncostaea sp.
GACCTAGACGGCGACGGCACGGATGAGCTGGTGGCTCGGGCGGCGCGCGGGATCATCGCGGCGCGCTTCACGCCCGGCGCGGGGGAGGGGGGCGCCGGAGCCTGGACCCCGCTGCCCGCCGGACCGGACCTCTCCGACGCCGAGGGCTGGAACCACGCCCGCTACAGCTCCACCATCCGGTACGGGGACATCGACGGCAATCCCGGCGTTGAGCTGGTGGCGCTCGATGCCAAGCCGAGTTTCACGGTCTACTCCTACGACCCCGCCTCCGGTGGCTGGACGAGCCTGGGCAGGCAGATGCCCGCTTGGCCCGACGGTACGACCAACTGGGCCGACGCCCCCTACTACTCCACGGTCCGCCTGGCGAACCTCGACGGCGACAAGGGCGGCGTGAAGGAGTTGCTCGCCCGGAGCAAGAACGGCCTGGTGGCGGCCCGCTGGGACGCGGCCACCGGAGCGTGGACGTCGATGCCCACCAGCCCGGTGCTCGCCGACGTCGGTGGCTGGGACAAGGCCCGTTACTACGAGAGCATCCGCGTGGGCGACGTGGACGGCGACGGCGCCGACGAGGTCTTCGCTCGGGCCGCGACCACGCTTCAGGTGCTCCAGTACGACGCGAGTTCCGCCGACGCCCCCTGGACCGTCCAGCGCTCCGCGCCCCTGGTGCCCTCCGCCTGGTCGGACGCCGACAACTACCGCACCTTCCGGCTCGGTGACGTCGACGGTGACGGGGCCGACGAGGTGCTGGGGCGGGATCGGTACGGCGTGCGCACCTTCCGCTACCAGGACGGTGCCCTGGTGTCGGCCGTGACGCCGTACCCCGCCTACGGCGGTGCCGAGTGCGCGGCCTACAACGCCATCGTCCGGGCCAACGTCGCCCACCTGGAGGGCGACGACCTCCGCAGCGCCTACGGTGACGGCAGCGTGGAGCTCGACAAGCTGGCCGTGCCCTCAAGACGCCCCAAGGGCGTCACGAAGGCCGCGTGGAAGAAGGTCGCGCCGCAGATCCGCAAGGAGCTCTCGGCGGCTCAGAGCGTGCGGCAATGGCACGTGGGCCCGAACGGCATGGCCGACGTCGTCCTTCAGAGCTACACGCCGCAGGTGGGCTCCATCGGCAACATCAGCCAGTACTTCCGGGTGAAGCCCTCCGACAGCGTGGCGAGCGAGATCCTCCCCTGGCTGAAGGGCGTGGTCGCCGCCGTGGGCGTGGCCGTCGAGCCAGAGGGGGCCTTCGCCGCCGAGGCGATCGCCGCGGGGATCAACTCGGGCTTGAGCTTCACCGCTCAGGAGCTCTCCAAGAAGGGTGACACCACCTTCGAGCTCAACCAGACCGAGGCGCAGCTGCAGGGCTACGTCAGCCGGATGCAGGAAGAGGCCACCAACGCCAACACCGGCAACGAGTCGATGGTGCCCCGCGAGTACGGCCTGATGCTGGCCCTCCAGGACGCACCGCTTCCGGGTGGCAGCGCGCCCTGGCAGGAGAACTGGCGGCAGGCCGACATCTACTTCTGGCAGACCTTCACCAAGACGTTTTGGAACACCTCGTACTGCGACGGGCAGGTGCGCACCGGGCTGCTCGAGAGCGTGGGGTGCGTCGAGCTGGCCACCACCAAGGTCTCGGTCTTCTATGCCCAGCCGTTCGACCCCTGGGTGAGGAACAAGCAGGAGGCGTACTGGGTGGGGCGGGGCAAGTCGAGCCACAAGGCGCCGACCAACTTCCGCAAGGCCCCGAGTAGCAGCCTTCCCGCCGGCCACAAGGTCCTGTTCGACACGCCGACGGCGAAGTGCGCGCCCCCGCTCAGCGCCAAGACCTCCTACACGAACGCCTGCAGGCTGGGGATCCCGGAGGAGGACTTCTACCTGGCGCGCGACGGCTGGGGTCTGCCGTTCCACCACATCACGCACATCATCTAGTCGGCGCGGCGGGGTGCCCGATCCTCGATGCAGGACGAGAATCGACAGTCGTCCGGCGGCGGGACAGCGTGATGTCATGCCCGTGACCACCCCGTGGGCCCTCGGCGACTACCATGCCTTCGCTCAGGCGACGGTCTGGGAGGTCGGACCGGTCCTGGTGAAGGCGTGCGGCATCGGGCCGGGCGACCGGGTGCTCGACGTGGCGGCGGGCACCGGCAACACCGCCATCCGGGCCGCCGAGGCGGGCGCCAAGGTCGTCGCCTCAGACATCACCCCCGAGAACTTCGAGGCGGGTCGCCACGAGGCGGCGCGGAGGGGCGTGGAGGTCGCCTGGGTCGAGGCCGACGCCCAGAACCTGCCGTTCGACGACGACTCGTTCGATGCCGTCACCTCCTCGTTCGGTGCCATCTTCGCGCCGGACCACCGGGCGGTCGCCGACGAGATGCTTCGCGTGTGTCGCCCCGGCGGAACGGTGGGAATGGCCAACTTCACGCCCACCCAGCTCGGCGAGTTCTTCGGGGTCCTCGCCCCCTACGCGCCCCCGCCGGAGGGTCCGCCGCCCGGGTTGTGGGGTACCGAGGAGCACCTGGGCGAGCTCTTCGGTGATCGCGTGGCGGAGCTCGCGATCACCCCGGGCACCTACGTGGAGCGCGCCGATGGTCCCGAGGCCTACCGCGAGCTGTTCAAGGCGACCTTCGGTCCCGTCGTGGCCATCTACGAGGCACTTGCCGACGACCCGGCTCGCCGGGAGCGGCTGGACGCCGACTTCCTCGACTTCGCCCGGCGCGCCAATCGGGGGGCGCCAGGGGGTCCGGCTGAGTACCCGTACGACTACGTGCTGGTCATCGCGCGGGCCCACCCGGCCTGATCCGACGCATCCCGCGGTTGTCGTCCCGCTCAGCCGGTGTTGCGGAGTCCGGCCGCCACGCCGTTGATGGTCAGAAGCAGGGCGCGCCGCAGAGCCCGGTCGTCGGCGCCGGAGGCCGCCGGGCCCCGGGCGCGGGTCAGCAACTCCACCTGAAGGACGTTGATCGGGTCGAGGTAGACGTCCCGCACGGCCAGCGTGCGCTTCAGGACCGGCAGGTCGTCGAGCGGCTCTGAGCCGCGCAGGCGCGCCAGCTCGGCCGCGGTCAGGTCGTGCTCGGCCACGACCCGCTCGAAGAGGTGGTGCAGCGAGGGGTCGACCAGTCGGTCCACGTAGTGCCGGGCGATACCCAGATCGGTCTTCGCCAGCGTCATCTCCACGTTCGAGACGAAGGCGCCGAAGAACTGCCAGTTCTCCAGCATGGCCTCGAGGTCGTCGGCGTGGCCGGCCTCGCGTGCCGCGGCCAGGGCCGTTCCGACGCCGAACCAGCCGGGGACGATCTGGCGCGACTGCGTCCATCCGAAGACCCAGGGGATGGCCCGCAGATCCGCGATGGAGCCCAGCCCGCCCGCCGACCCGCGCCCGTCGGTCGAGCCGGACGGGGCCGACCTCCGCGCCGGGCGGGATCCGATGTTCATCGCCGCCAGCTCCTCGACCGGCGTGGACGCCCGGAAGTACTCCACGAGTCCCGGCGTCTCGATGAAGTCGCGGTACCGTCGGAACGCCGCGTCGGACATCAGCTCCATCACGTCGGCCCAGCGGGCCAGCGAGCCGGGGTCGTTGACGCTGTGGCGGTGCAGCAGGGTGGCCTCAACCACCGCCGACAGGGCCAGGTCGAGGTTGCGGCGCGCGATACCGGGCAGCCCGTACTTGTCGGCGATCACCTCGCCCTGCTCGGTGATCTTCACCCCGCCCCGCTACGCGCCGGGCGGCTGGCTCAGGATGGCGGCGTTGGTGGGGCCGCCGCCCCGGCCCACCGAACCTCCGCGGCCGTGGAACACCACGATCCGGATTCCCGTCTCGGCCGAGACCTCGGCGATCTGCCGCAGCGCCTTGTGGATCTCCCACTGCGACGTGGTGATGCCGCCGTCCTTGTTCGAGTCCGAGTAGCCGACCATCACCTCCTGCACGTCGCCCCGCAGCTCGACCAGCCGCCGGTACGGGGGGCAGGCGAGGAGCTGGCGCAGCACGATGCCCACCGAGCGCAGATCCTCGATGGTCTCGAACAGCGGGACGAAGCCGATGCGCGCCACACCGGACGGCAGGTCGAGCAGGCCCACGTCACGGGCGAGCACCGCGGGCGCGAGGACGTCGTCGACCCCCTGGGTCATCGAGATGATGTAGCTCTCCACGACGTCGCGGCCGGCGCGGTCCATCTCCCGCCGCAGCGTGCGCATCAGGTCCAGGGCGGGGGGCGGGTCGGCCCCGTCCGGAGGCCCGAGGGGGCGTCTGCTCGCCAGCTCGGTGGTCAGCAGCTCGGTCCGGGCGGATCGGTCGAGCGCGCCGTAGTCGGTCCCGAGGGGGGTGAAGAGGGCGGCCAGCGCCTCGTGGGGGTGTCGGGCGTGCTCGCGGATGTCGAGCGTTGCCAGGTGGAAGCCGATCATCGCCACCAGGCGGCGCACCCGGGCCAGCCGTCCCCGGGCCATCAGCTCGCCGCGGTGCGCGGTCAGCGAGTCGGCCATGACGCGCAGGTCGTGCTCCAGCTCGTCGGGGCCTCCGTAGGCGCGCGGGGCGGGAGGGGTCTGGGCCGTGCGCTGTAGCCGTTCGTGCACCACGCCCAGGCGCCGGCGGTAGGGCTCGCCGGCGCTGAGGGTACTGAACCTGCTCGCCACCCCCGGGAAGCGCTCACGGTCGTCGGCCAGCTGGGCGGCGAGCTCCTCCGACACCCCGGCCACCGCGTCGGCCACCGACAGCTCGCTCGACAGCTCCTCGACCTCGGAGATCAGCAGCCTCAGCGCCCAGGCGCGCTGGTGCGCCAGCACCTCCACCGTGGTCTCGGGGGTCACGTTGGGGTTGCCGTCGCGGTCGCCGCCCACCCAGCTGCCGAAGCGGATGGGAACCCGGTCGCCGGGAAGCGCTCCGCCCAGGGCCCGCAGGGTCGCGTCGATGTCGTCGAACAGCTCCGGCAGGCCGTCGGTCGCGATCTGCACCAGGAAGTAGAGGATGGCCCGGGCTTCGTCGACCGGGTCCGGGCGTTCGCGCCGCAGCTCGTCGGTCTGCCAGACGGCGTCGATCAGCTCGTCCACCCGGCGGTCGATCCTCGCCCGCTGCGCGTCGGTCGCCGCGTCGCTCCGCTCCTCGACCAGGGTGGCCAGCTCGGCCAGCTTGTCCAGGATCGAGCGGCGGGAGGCCTCGGTGGGGTGGGCGGTGAACACGGGCCGTAGGTCGGCGCCCACCACGGTGTCCACGATCTCGGCGTCCGACACCCCGGCGTCCCGGAGCTTGGCCACGGTGTCGGCGAAGCGCCGGTCGCTGGCCTCGGCATTCAGACGCAGGTCCTCCACCCGGTGCACCTGCTCGGCCGTGTTGGCCAGGTAGAAGTAGACCGTGAAGGCGCGCACGAGGCGGATGGCGTCCTCCACGTTGACCCCGTCGAGTCCCTCGGCCAGCTCGCCCGTGGGGGAGGAGTCGTCGCGCCGCAGGTTCCGCGCGAGCCCCCGCACGCGCTCCACCCGCTCCAGCAGCTCGGGGCCGTGCTGGCGCACCAGCGCGTCGCCGAGCTGCCGCCCGAGTCGGCGGATGTCGTTCCGGAGCGCCTGATCGATCGCTCCGAGCTGGTCGGCAGGCGTCGCCTCACTGGTCGGGTCGCCGCTCACACCCGCGACGCTACCGGCCACGATGCGCGGTCGTGTCGGATCCGCAGCGCCTCGGCTACCTGTGGCGGGGCGGCCTGCGAACAACTCGCGGAAATCGGCGATCCGGGGCGGATATGTACCCTCCGGCGAGATGCTCGCCCGCCCGCTCATCCTCGCAAGCGTGATGGGCGCGGCTCTTGGCGGTCTTGTCGCCACCGCCGTTCCGGCCGCGGCGCAGGGGAATCCCGTGACGGCGCTCGGGGGTGCCCTGGAGCCGCTGGGTCCGGAGACCCAGACAGCAGCGCAGCGGAGGTCTCGGGACGAGGCGCGCCGCGCGATCGGTCTCGGGCGGCCCAACGCACCGAAGACGCGGCGCCACCTGCAGCTCATCAACCGCATCTCATCCCGCATCGCGCGGGAACAGGGCGCGCCCCTCGCCCTGGATCGGGCGCGCCTCGAACGCCAGCAGCGGGGGCTTCGCCAGTCGCTCTCGGTTCCCGTGGCCGCGACCTGTCTGGCGCCGCCGCAGCCGAGCCCGTACTCACAGTTCACCCTGCCCGCTTGGGCGGACGCGACGCGATGGAGCAACCGCAGCCAGTACGGGACTATCCAGCTCGCCGATGTCACCGGCGACAAGGGTCTCGACGTCATCGGCAGGTCCTCGACCGGCGTCCTGCTGGCTGACTTCGAAGGCTCCACGGGGACGTTCTCCTCGCTGGCTCCGGGCCCGCCGCTCGCCGACGACAGCGGCTGGAACGCCGAGAAGAACGCCCTGACCATCCGCAGCGGCGACATCGACGGAGACGGCCAAGCGGAGATCGTCGCGCTCGACGCCTCTGCGAAGGTCGTCACCTTCGATCCGACCGCCGGGGCGAAGAGCTGGAGCCAGCTGCCCGACTCCTCTACGCCGGACTGGAACGATCGCAACACCGATTGGTCGCAGCCGACCCACTACGAGACGCTCCGGCTGGTCGACCTGGACGGCGACGGCACCGACGAGCTTCTGGCCCGCGCATCGCGCGGCATCATCTCCGCGTCGTTCGATCCGTCCTCAATGAGCTGGAAGGCCCTTCCCAGCGGCCCGGACCTCTCCGACGCGAAGGGGTGGGACAACGCCGAGTTCTCGTCCACCATCCGCATCGGCGAGCTCGATGGCAGGCCGGGCGCCGAACTGGTCGCCCTGAACGCCAAGCCCGGCTTCGAGGTCCACTCCTACTCGCCGACGGACGGCACGTGGTCAAAGCTGGGGGAGGGCATGCCGGCGTGGCCGGCCGGCTCCACCAACTGGCGTTCGGCGAGCACCTACTCGACGGTGCGCCTCGCCAACCTGGACGGCGACCCGAGCGGGGTCCAGGAGCTGCTCGTCCGGAGCCGCAACGGCCTGGTGGTCGCGCGGTGGAACACGACCGGCGGCGCGTGGACCGCGCTTCCGACGAGCCCCGTGCTCGCCAACGTTGGTGGGTGGAACAAGGCGAAGTACTACGAGTCGCTGCGGGTCGGCGACGTCGACGCCGACGGCGCGGACGAGGTCTTCATCCGCGGCGGGAAGGTCCTCGAGGTGATCCACTATCGCTCGACCGGGTCCGCGGCGGCGTCGACCGCCCCGTGGACGGTCAGCAAGTCGGCGCCACTCGCGCCCTCGGCATGGAAGGACGCCAGCAACTACCGCACCTTCACCCTGGGTGACGTGGACGGCGACGGGGACGCCGAGGTTCTGGGGCGCGACGCCTACGGCGTGCGCACGTTCGACTACGCCGACGGCGACCTCGTCTCGGCGGTGGAGGGATTCCCGGCCTTCTCGGGTGCCGAGTGTGCGGCGTACAACGCCATCAACCAGGCCAACGCAGCAGCCCTCAACGGCGGCGACCTCCGCGCTTCATACGCCGATCTCGGCGTCGACCTCAACGACCTCGCGGTCCCCGGCATGCGCCCCCCCGGCGTCACCTCGGCGGCGTGGGCGGTCGTGGCCCCGCAGATCACGGACGAGATCAGGATGGCTCGGAAGGTCCGGACGTGGCATCTCGGCCCCCAGGGAATGTCCGCCGTGATCGCAACGGGCTTCTCGACGCAGGCCGAGTCGGTGAACGCGATCTCGACGTACTTCCCCCAGACGGTGGGGCAGTCGACGACCGGCGAGATCTTCCCGTGGATCGCGGCCGTCGCGGTCGTGGTGGGGGTCGCCGCTCAGGGCGAGACCATCATCGGCGACGCCGTCTCGTCGGGCATCACGGCGATCTTCACCTTCGTCACCAACGAGACCCAACAGGAGGGCAACACCAAGCTGATCCTCGAGAAGGACAAGATCGAGGGCCGGATCGCCAAGCTGACCCAGCAGGCGACGGATGCCAACAACTTCAACGCCACCCACGTGCCGAGGGAGTGGGGGCTCATGCAGGTGGTCGCCGACTCGCCGTTGCCCGCGGAGCGCGAGCCCTGGCAGGCCATGTGGCGTCAGAGCGACATCTACTTCTGGCAGACCTTCGCCAAGGACTACTGGGATGTCTCGTATTGCGACGGACCCGTCCCGGTCGTCCTCTCGGCCGAGATCCCGTGCAGCACGCTGGTATTCGACACCAAGCTCGCCTTCACGCAGTTCCCGATGAAAGGCGCCTGGCAACGAAACACCAGCGAGGCCTACTGGATCAGCACCTCGAACGCGGTCGTCCAGCCTCAGCAGTTCCGCGAGGCAACCCAGGGGAACCCGCCGGCCCACAGGGTCATGTTCGACACCCCGCCGCGCGCCTGCCGGCCGCCCCTCAACGCCAACACCTCGTACACCACGGGGTGCAAGCTCGGGCTCGATCCGGCCGACGTGTACCTGGGCCGGAACGGCTGGGATCTGCCCACGATGCAGCTCACGCTCGTCGGGTAGCCGGGCCCTTTCGGCTCGGCCGCAGCAGGCAAGGCCTCCGGGGAGGACTCTTCAGCCGGCGGTTCCGGACGCCAGCGTGGCCACGTTCCTGACCCGGATGGGCCCGGAGCCGAACCTGTCGGCGACGACCCTGCGCAGCTCGTCGTGGATGCGCTCCTCGCCGTCGGCACCGACCCTGTCGAAGAGGGCTTGGACGGGAGGGGCGCCCACGGTCAGCATGGTCCACGTCTGCTCCACATCCCGGATCTCCAGGTCGTGGGCGACATGCTCCACCTGGACGTCGCGGAACCCGGCCGTCTCCATGTGAGACCCGAAGACCGCGGGGTCGGCCAGGTTGAACACGGGTGGCGGCGCCGGCGGGGGCGGCATGTCGGGAAACGCGGCGTTCAGAGCCGCGAGGAAGAGCCCGAAGGCCTCGAACGTGTCCGGTCCCGTCCAGCCGCTGGCGGCAACGCGTCCGCCGGGGCGCGTCACCCGAAAGAGCTCGTCGAATCCCTTCTGGCGCTCGGGGAAGAACATCAGGCCGAAGCTGCACCCGGCCGCGTCGTAGGAGGAGTCCGCGACATCGAGCGATGTGCCGTCCATGACCTCGCATCGCACGTTGGTCGCGCCTCGCGACTTCATTCGCTCGCGCAACACATCGACCATCTCCGGGGCGAAGTCGGTCGCCAGCACAGACGTTGCCTTCGCCGCCAGGAGCTCGGTCAGCGCCCCCGAGCCCGCGGCGACCTCGATGACCTCCGCATCGTCGCTCAGGCCGAGCCGCTCCACGATGTCCTCGGCGAACGGGCGCATCATCAAGGGTGCGACATGCTCGGCATAGCCCCGGCTCGCAGCGCCCCAGCTGTCGGGTGTGTCGGGCGATGGAGCCTCTGGAGGGGTCATGAGCACCTCTCGGGAGTGGAGAATCCGGGGGCGCGCGACCCGGACGCCCAGGTATGCGAAGGGCTGTTGATGCTAGCGGGGGCCGCAATCGCCCGCGCAAACGTGGCGCCTTTACCCCTGGCGATGCGCCACGGGCTCTGGGAAGCTCAACGCCCGCTGGGCCTCCGAGCCGTCGGCTTGACTCCAACCCGGCCCAGGGAGAGGAGACGACCGTGAGCGACACACCGGTTCTGGACCTCATCGAGCGGATGAACATCGATTCCATGTCCCAGTCCGGCCTGGACGAGGGCAGCCTGATGCTCGTGCGCCTCGCGGCCCTCGTGGCAAGCGACGCCCCCCCGATCTCGTATGTGGCCAACCTCGGCGTCGCCGTCGAGGCGGGCGTCGAGATGGACGACGTGCAGGGGGTGCTCGTCGCCGTGGCGCCGATCGTCGGCACGGCCCGCGTCATGACCGCCGCGCGGAACATCGCCGCGGCGCTGGGTGTGGCCGTGGCCGTCGTCGAGTCCGAGATCGAGGCGGCGTTGGCCGAGGGCGCCTAGGGCGGCGACGGCGCGGGCGCCGAGAGCGCCCTGATCGCGAGCCGGCTTCATGGTGATCGT
>JARFPS010000273.1 GCA_029288175.1 Miltoncostaea sp.
GCCCCACGGGCGCGCTCGGCGATGGGGCCGGGCTCGCGCCGCACCACCAGGTGCACGGCGAGCGCCGGATAGTCGCGCACGACCACGCCCCCCCATCGTTCGGGGTGCGAGGCGGCGAGACCATGTTTGGCCAGCACGTACGAGCGCCCGTACGCCTCCAGGCGTCGCTGCCGGGGCGATGCGGCGCCCAGCGTCGCGCCGTGGTGGTGCTCGGCGCGGGCGCGCGGGGCCAGCGCGCACCGCCACCCCAGGCGGCGTAGCCGCAACGCTAGGTCGACGTCCTCCCAGTAGGCGAAGAAACCAGGATCGAAGCCGCCCGCCTCGCGCCAGGCGCTCAGGCGGTAGGCGGCGGCACCGCCGCACGGCCCCACCGGGGGTGGCAGCGGGTCGTCAAGCACCGAGACGGGCAGGTCGCCGAGGTAGTCGGACGATCCCAGCGTGGGATCGAGCACGATGCCCGCGCTGTCGATGCGCTCGGGCGCCCGCAGCTGGGTCAGCACGCCGGCCACCATGCCGACGCCCGGATCCTCGGCGAGGGGGCGCAGGAGCTCCTCCACGAAGCGCGGCTCGGGGATCGTGTCGTTGTTCATCAGGATCACCGCGTCGCCGTCGGCGGTCTCGGCGCCGGCGTTGACGGCGCGGCCGAAGCCCAGGTTCTCCGGGAGCTCCACAAGCCGCGTCTCGGGGAACCGGCGGCGCACCATGTCGGCCGTGCCGTCGGTGGACGCGTTGTCCACCACGACCACCTCGGCGGGCGCGGTCTGCGCGGCGAGGCCGGCCAGTGCCTTGGCCAGAAGCTCGCGGGCGTCCAACGTGGGGATGACGATCGTGGCGCGCATCGGGTCGACGATCATAGGCCCCGCCGGGCCGCCGGGCTCAGGCCGGCGTCGGCGTGGGTCCGCCACCGATCACCCGCGCCAGGCGCAGCTGCACGGCGAGGCCCACCACGATGAGCGCCTCGGTGATCGTCACCGCGATCGCGGTGCCCCAGGCGCCCAGGCTCGGCACCAGCGCCACGGCGAGGCACACGTTGAACACCCCGGCGATGACGATGACCGTCGAGAAGCGCCGGTCGAGCTTCAGCGGGATCATCAGCTGCTGTCCGAGCACGCTTCCGAGGGCCACCGACAGGGGGATGAGGCTCATCAGCTGAAGCAGTCGCACCGACTCCTCGAACTCGTCGCCGAACACCAGCGTGCCGAGCACCGGCGCCAGCAGCACCCCCGCCACCGTCAGCGCCACGCCCACGCCGCCGAACACCGGCAGCAGGCGCTTGGCGTGCCTGACGGCCGCCTCCTTGCCCTGGGTGGCGATCTCGGCCGAGCGCGGGAACACGGCCTGGCCGAGCGGACCGATCAGTCCGACCAGCGCGATGACGATGGTCTCGGCCGCGACGTAGAGGCCGACCTCGGCCTCGGTGCTGATCAGCCCGAGCACCACGGCGTTGCCCGCGGTGTAGAGCGTGATCGCCGCGTTCGAGACGAACACGTGGCGGCCGTCGACCAGCGCCGCCCAGGCCCCCCTCAGGCCGGGCATCACGAACGACACGTCGAGGGAGATCTTGGCGAGCACCATGGCGGCGATGGCGGTCACAACCCAGGGCGCCGACCAGAGCCAGAGCACGATGTTCAGGTCGCCCGCGTCCTTGGCGAGCACGAACAGCAGGCCCACCGCCACGGCGCGGGCCGCCACGTTCACGCCGATCACGAGCGGCAGGCGATGAAAGGCCTGGAACAGCCAGAGGGGGAACATCGCCGAGCCGGCCACCCCGACGAACGCGATCCAGTAGAGGCCGGCGTCCTTGCGGAACTGCTCGACCGCGATCGTCAGCACGGCAAGGGCGACGGCCGCCGCCACCAGCAGCAGCAGGCGGGCGACGGTGGTGGCGCCGTAGATCGTCCCCACCTCCTCGCCCTTCACCCGCCGCTCGGAGATCGCGCGGGTGGCGGTGAAGCCGAAGCCCCAGTCCGTGATGAGGATCCCGTAGCGCGCCACGGCCAGGATGAACCCGTAGAGGCCGAATCCGTCCAGGCCGAGGATGCTCAGCAGATAGGGAAAGGCGATCAGGGGCAGCAGATAGCTGGCCCCATGCAGCCCGTACAGCGAGATGGCGTTGCGCGCGACCTTCCCGCGCGTCATGGCGCGGAGGGCGGAACTCAGGCCCAGGGGATCACCGTTTCAGTCGTCCCATCACCCCGCGGGCCACGCGGTCGGCGCCCCAGCGTGCGGCGCGTCCGGGGTCGGTCTCGATGCGCGGGGCGTCGCGCACATCGCGCGGCACCTCCTCGGCCATCGCGGCCTCCACCAACGGCTCGGCCACCCGCGACCAGGCGAATCGCTCGGCGGCGCGACCCAGCGCCCCGGCGTACCTGTCCTTGCCGCGCCTCAGCACCGCGTCGATGGAGTCGGCCATGGCCAGCGGATCCTGGACCGGCACCGCCGCGCCCAGCTCCTCCTCCTCCACCATCTCGGACAGCACGTCGCCCTTGGTGCAGACGATGGGCAGTCCCGTCCAGAAGCAGTCGAGCAGGCGGGTGCGGAACGAGAAGCGGGTCTCCAGGTGCAGGCGGTGCGCCGAGACGGCGCAGTCGGCGTCCAGCAGCCAGGTGGCCCGATCCTCGTAGGGGAGCCAGCCCTCGTTGAGGTAGACACCCGCGTTGAGCAGCTTCTTGTCCTCGGCCATCCCGGTGACACGCACCGACGCGTCGGGGTCGACGCCCATGAACACCAGCGCCACGTCGCGCCCGCGGCGGATGAGGATCTCGACCGCGGCGATGGCCACCTCGGGATCGAGCCAGCTCCACACCCCTCCGTTCCACAGCACGATCTCGGTCTCGCGACCGATGGCCGGGAACCGGTCGCGGATGGAGGCGCCCTCCACCCGGGCGGGCGGCTCCGCGGGCACGCCGGAGGGGACCAGCGGCAGCACCCGCTCGTAGGTGGGGTCGCGCTGGTAGGTGTGCAGGTCGATCAGCCCGGCCGAGAGCATCGCTCCCAGCCACAGATCGCGCTGGCGCTCGGTGCCGCACAGCAGCACGTCGGCCCACGCGAGCGCGCCGTTGATGCGATCGAGCACCAGCCGGCTGCGGTAGTCGTTGAGCCGGCCGGGCCGGTCGGCCAGCCGCTCCAGCGCCTCGAAGTGCTCCGGGGCGTACAGGTCCACGATCAGGCGTGCATCGGCGCGCTGCATGTGACGGGTCAGCCCGGGGGGCTGCGAGGGGGTGACCACCACGTCGTGCTCGTCGACCGCCCGCTCGAGGGCGCGCGTCGAGCCCGCCTCGTAGGCGAGTTGCTCCACCTCGGGCACGGGCTGCGTGTCGTCGAACTCCGGCGCCATCAGGGTCACGTCCATGCGCGACGCGAGGGCGCGCGCGAACTCGACCGAGCGGATGGCCATGCCGCCCATCTCCCGGCCCACCGGGCCGCCCGAGACCACCAGCGCCTTCCGGCGGGGTCCGGTCGGGGTGGGGTTCGCCGTCGCGTCCGACATGCTCCGCAGCCTAGTACGGGGGCGCGGCTCCACCGCGCGGCCCGGATGTGCTCTACTCTCGCGCCGCGTGAGCGAGCCTGTCCCCACTCATTCCCGCCCCCGGGTCGTGGTCCTGCGTGGCCACAGCGCCAACCCGTGGGATCTGCGTCAGTGGGCGCCCCTGGCCGACCGTTACGAGGTCGACGTCGTGGTCACGCCCTCGAACATGTTCGGCACGGACGACCTGCCGCTTCCCCAGACGACGGTGCGCAGCGTCCGCGACTATCTGCCGCGCGGGCGGGTCGGCGACCTGGCGGCCAAGCTGCCGGGCGATCGGTACCTGGGGCTGCAGGACGCGCTTGAGGGGGCGGACATCGTGCACAGCGCCGAGATCGGCCCCTGGTTCAGCGGCCAGGCGGCCGCGCTGCGTTCGGAGTTGGGCTTCAAGCTCGCGCTGACGGTGTGGGAGACCATTCCGTTCCGCGAGACCTACCGCACCTTCCGGGGGCGCCGCTACCGGGCCGAGGCGCTGCGGCACGCCGATCTTTTCCTTCCGACCACCGAGCGGGCGCGCCAGTGTCTGCGTCTCGAGGGGGTCGAGGACGACCGCCTCGTCGTACACCCGCCGGGTATCGACCGAGGCCGCTTCCGCCCCGACGGCGATCCGCAGGCGGCGAGCGGCGATCACCTGATCCTCTCGCCGGGCCGGCTGGTCTGGGAGAAGGGCCACCAGGATGTGCTGCGCGCGCTGGCCGCGTTGGAGCGGGGGCTTGTCTCGGGACCGGGGGGCGCACCGGCGCCGCCCGCGCGGCTGCTGGTGGTGGGCTCCGGCCCCGAGCGCAAGCGCCTGGCCCGCTACGCCGACGACCTCGGTGTCGCGCCGTTCGTCGAGTTCCGCGACTCGGTGCCGTACGACGAGATGCCCGATCTCTACGCCCGCGCGTCGTGCATGGTGCTCGCAAGCATCCCCATCCCCATGTGGGAGGAGCAGTTCGGCATGGTGCTCGCCGAGGCGATGGCCTCGGGTACGGCCATCGTCGCCGCGGCGTCGGGGGCCATCCCCGAGGTGGTCGGCGAGCCCGCCGACCTGGTGTCGCCGGGCGACTGGATGGGCATCGCCGAGGCGCTCGCGAGCGGGCCCCTGGCCCGGCCACCCGGGCAGCGCGTCCTCTACGCGGAGGACCGCCTGGAGCGCTACTCGGCCGCCGCCGCCGCCGAGCGCCTCGATGCTGTTTACCGCGAGCTTCTGGGGCGGCCATGAGCGTCGCGGTCGTGGTCGTCACCTACAACCAGGGCCCCGATGTCGTGCAGCTCTTCGACGCCCTGGGCGAGACGCGCCGCGACGGTGACGAGATCGTGGTGGTCGACAACGCGTCCGCCGACGGCACGGCCGAGCTCGCCGAGGCGCACGAGGCCGTGGACCGCGTGGTCCGCTCGGGCGGCAATGTCGGCTTCGGGGCCGCCTGCAACGCCGGCGCGCGCGAGAGCGAGGCCGACACGCTGGTGTTCCTCAACCCGGACTGCGTGCCCGAGCCCGACTTCATGAAGGAGATACGTCGCGGGCCGGCCGAGTGGTCGGCGTGGATGGGGCTCGTCACCCTGGCCGACGGCGCGACCGTGAACACGGCGGGCGGCGTGGCGCATTTCACCGGCCTGGCCTGGGCAGGGCGCTTCGGCGAGCCGGTCGACGGCGTCCCGCCCTCTCCCCATCTGGTGGGCTTCCTGTCGGGCGCCTGCATGGCCGTGCGCCGCCCGGTCTTCGACGAGCTGGGCGGTTTCTGCGAGGACTTCTTCCTGTACGGCGAAGACGTCGAGCTGTCGCACCGGTTGCGCCTGGCGGGCCACCGCTTCGGCGTGGTGCCCTCCGCGCGCGTGCGTCACGACTACGAGTTCCAGAAGGGCGATCTGAAGTGGGAGCTGCTCGAGCGCAACCGGGCGCTTCTGGTGCTGCGCACCTACCCGGGCCCCGTGCTGCGCCTTGCGGCGCCCGCGCTGGTGGCCATCGAGCTCTTCCTGTTGCCCTACGCGTTGGTGTCGGGGTGGGGTGGGGCGAAGCTGCGGGCGCTGCGCGGGCTGTTCGCCCGCCTGCCGGCCGTGCGGGCCGAGCGGCGCCGGATCCAGGCCTCCGAGGCGATCGAGCCGGTGGAGTTCGCGCTGGCACTGTCCGGACGCCTGTCGTCGCCGTTCCTCGGGGGGGTCGGCCGCTCGGGGCCGGTCAACGCGATCCTCGGCGCCTACTGGGACTTCGTCATCGAGTTGCTTCGGCGGCGGCAGGGACGCGGCGACGCGGGCCGTCCCTCCGGATAGGGTCGCGACGTGCGCGCGATCGAGACCGCTCTGCCCGGCATCGTCCTCGTCGAACCCACGGTCCACGGCGACGAGCGTGGATTCTTCGTCGAGACCTTTCGCGCCAACGTGCTGCGCGACGCCGGCGTGCACGAGGAGTGGGTGCAGGACAACCACAGCCGCAGCGGTCGCGGCGTGCTGCGCGGCATGCACTTCCAGCTGCCGCCCGGTCAGGCGAAGCTGGTGCGCTGCGCGCGCGGGGAGGTGCTCGACGTGGTCGTCGACATCCGTCGCGGTTCGCCCGCCTTCGGGCGCTGGGAGGCCTTCGAGCTGACCGACCGCAACGCCCGGATGGTCTACGTGCCGGTCGGGTTCGCGCACGGGTTCTGCGTGCTCAGCGAGGTGGCCGACGTGGTCTACAAGTGCTCGAACTACTACGTCGCCGACATCGAGAGCGGCTTCGCCTTCGACGATCCCGACGTGGGCATCGAATGGCCCGACGTGGAGCTGCTGGTCTCCGACCGCGACCGCCGGGCGCCGCGCCTCGCTGAGATCGCCGACGACCTTCCGTTCGTCTACGAGGGCGGCTCCGCCGGGTAGCCCGCGCGCTCGCGCGCTGCCCGGCACAGCGCCAGGTCTGTCTCTTATACA
>JARFPS010000295.1 GCA_029288175.1 Miltoncostaea sp.
CGCCCGTCCCGACGGCCGTGGGCGCGGTGGTCCCCGTGCTGCTTCTGGTCGGCATCCCTTACGCCCGCTACCTCGATGCGGGCGTGCCGCTCGACGCGCCCTCCGCCATGCTCATCCCCCGGATCGCCGACGCCACCGGCCGAGGGCCGACGACCGTCGCCGTCGTACTGCTCGCCCTCGGCGCCCTCTGGGCCGCGGTGGCGGCTCTTGCGCCCCGCCGCGTGGCGCGGATCGCCGTGCCCGGGGCCGTGGCGGTCGCCCTGGTCGCCGGCTCGGTGGTCGCATCTGATCGCATCCAGAGCCAGTCGGCGTTCCCGCGCACGCTGGCGGGGGAGGAGCCCGGCTGGGTCGACGCGGCGGCCGGGAGCGACGCGGACGCCGTGTATCTGGATCTCGGCGGGGAGGCGCCCGATGCCGAGCGCGGGGCGCTGGCGTTGCAGGCCGAGTTCTGGAACCGCAGCGTGCGGCGCTGGGGGTTCGCGGGCGCCACGCCCTGCGGGCTGCCCGCGGAGGCCGTGGTCGTGGCGGGCGACGGCTCGGTCGATCTGTCCGCGCCGGGCGATCATGTGGTGGCGCCTCGGGAGCTCATCCTGGAGGGCGATCGCCGGGCCGTCGCCGGGCGCCTCGCGCTCACGCGCACCGACGGCCCGGTCGCGGTGGTGGCGCGGTCGGAGGGCGTGGCCGCCGACGGATGGTTCGGCGAGCAGGCGGTCATCCGCACGCTCCGGGGCGCGCGCGACGGCGTCGCGGCACTCGATCTCGAGCTCGATCGCCCGGCGTGGACAGGGCGCGCCGCCGCGAGCCCCGTGGAGGTCACGGTCACGCCGGAGGGCGCGCCGGCCCCATCGGCGGTGTTTCGTGAGGTCGTCCCCGCGGGTGGGATGCGGTTGGTGAGCGTGCCGCTGCCCGGGGGGCCGGCGACGGTGCGCGTGACCTCCGATCGCACCTTCGCCATCGAGGATCTGGGGCTTCCGGCGCCCGAGCCGGGCCGCCGTGTCGGGGCCAGGCTGGGCGTTGCGACGGTATCCGCAACGCCCGGATGATGCGGGCCGGGCTCCGGCCGAATAGACTGCCCGCATATGTTGAATCGCAAGCAGGCGATCATCGGCTGGATCACGTTCTCGGTGCTTCGCACGATCGTGCGCAGGAAGATGCGCTCGATGTCGCCGTCCGGAGGGAGTGGGGGCATGTTCCGACGAGGTCGATCCGGCGGAGACGAGGCCACCGTGGTGGCGGTCGCGCGCCCCATCGTGACCCGTGCCGCAACCGATCCGGAGTTCCATCAGGCTCTTCAGCGGGCGTTCAGCACCGGCCGCAAGGTCACGGTGCTCGCCAGGGGCCGCAGGCCCGTGGACGTCGCCAGGGCTCTCGGGCGCGACCGCAAGCTGCAGGACGAGATCGAGGACTCGGCGGTCCTGCTGCAGGAGGCCGTGTCGCGCGTGGTGGCCCCGGAGCGCTCGTGCGGCAAGGGCCGCGGTGGCCTTGTCGCGATGATCGCGGCAGGTGCGGCGGTGATCGCCCTGGCGCCGCTGGTCGTTCGCAAGCTTCGCGGCGACTTCTCGTAACGGGCCGCAGCCCGAGACTCGCCAGAAAGGCCCGGCTCGCTGGGCTCGCGCGCTCTGTCGCTTTAGCCTGAACGGCACGGCGGCAGGGAGGTGCGATGCGTGATCGGCTGCGGGTGCTGGTCGTCGGTGACCGGGAGCCCGCCCCTGCGCTGAACCTGCTGCGCGACGCCGGGATGATCCGCGAGGTGCAGCTCGCCGAGACCCCCGCCGAGGCCGGTCGTGGCGCCGCGGCGGCGGATCTGGCGCTGATCTCGGGTGGCGCGTCGTCCTCGCGTCCCGCGCTCGCCGGGCTGCGCGCCCTGAGGGATCAGGACCCCTACCTTCCCGCGCTCGCGCTGGTGGACTCCGAGCGCCAGGCCGAGGAGTTCGAGGAGGCGGGGGCGTCGGCCGTCGTGGCGCCGGGCCACCTGAACGACGTTCCCGACCTCGCCCGCCGGCATCTGCTGGCCGCCGCGCCCCCGCGGGCCGAGCGCCGGCTGGCCGAGGAGCGCCTCGCGCACCGCCGGCTGGTCGAGGTCATCGGCGCCGACGATCTCGACGGGGCGTTCGAGGTGGCGGCCCGCGAGGCGCTGACGCTCGCCGGC
>JARFPS010000301.1 GCA_029288175.1 Miltoncostaea sp.
CCCCCACGCTCAGATGGGGAAACAGCGCGTAGCTCTGGAACAGGTAGCCCACCGGGCGCTCCTCGGGCGGGCGCCACACCCCCGTACCGGCATCCGACCAGACCTCCTCGCCGAGCGCGACGCGGCCCCGGCTTGGGCGCGCGAGGCCCGCGATGCATCGCAGCAGCGACGACTTGCCGGCGCCCGAGGGGCCGACCAGGGCGAGCGTCTCCGCGCCTACGCGGAGGTCGACTCGGAGCTCGAACGAGCGAAGCGGAAGGGTCGGATCGAAGGTGAGGATGTCCACCCCGGAAGCAGTCGGACGATGAGGAGAAGCGCCACGCTGACCGCGACCAGGAAACCTCCCAGGGCGAGCGCGGTGGGGAAGTCGCGGTCCAGCTCGGCGTAGATGGCGAGCGGCAGTGTCTGGGTGACGCCGGGAAGGCTCCCGGCGAACATGATGGTGGCGCCGAACTCGCCAAGGCCGCGCGCCCAGGCGAGCGCGGACCCCACGGAGAGGCCGGCCCAGGCCATGGGGATCGCCACCCGGACGAACACGCGCGGCGGCGACGCGCCCAGCGTGCGGGCCGCGTCGAGCACCTCCGGGTCGAGCGCTTCGAAGGCGGCGATGGCCTGACGCACGTAGAACGGGCTCGCCACGAAGATGATCGCCAGGATCACGGCGATCTGGGTGAACGGCAGCGAGATCCCCAGCAACTCCAGCTCGTCGCCCAAAAGGCCCCGCCGCCCGAACGCGGCCAGCAGACCGATACCGGCCACGGCGGGTGGCAGCACCAGCGGCAGCTCGATCAGCGCCACGCACAGATCGCGCCCCCGGAAACGGCGCAGGGCCAGCAGGTAGGCGGCGGGCGTCCCCACGAGCAGGATCACCACGTGGGCGATCGCGCTGGTCTTGAGGCTCACCAGCAGCGCGTCGACCGCGGCCTCGCTGCCGAGCTGCGCGATGAGCTCTCCCGGGGGGACGCGCAGGAACAGCGCGACGAGCGGCAGCACCAGGAAGGCGATGGTCACCGCGGCCGCCACGGCCAGCAGCAGATCGAAGGCGCGCCTCATGGAGACGCGAACCCCGCGTCGGCCAGGGCCCGGGTGCCCTCGGGCCCGGTGAGGCGGGCGACGAAGCGTCGCGCGCCGGGCGTGTCGCGGACCAGGCCGACGGCGTAGCGCACGTCCGGCTGGGCGCGCTCCGGGATCGGGACCGTCGCCACGCTGCGGAGGGAGGCCACGTCGGTCGCGTAGACGACGGCCGCGTCCGCCTCGCCGAGGGCGACCTTCGCCAGCGCCCCGCGGGTGTCGCGCTCGTCGCTGACCACGTTGTCGAGCGCGGCGTCGAGGTCGAGTCCGCGCAGCGCCCGGCGCGCGTAGTCGCCCACCGGAACCCCCTCCTGCGCCAGCACCAGGCGCACGTCCGACCTGGCGAGATCGGCCGGTGACCCGATCTCCGCGGGGTTGCCGGGGGCGAGCGCGACGACCAGGCGGTTGCCGCCGAAGCGCCGGACCCCGGTGAGGTCGCCCGACGCTTGGAGCTCGCGCGCCAGGCGCGGGTCGGCCGTGACGTAGACGTCGGCCGCCGAGCCCTCGCGCACCTGGGTCGCGAGCTCCGACGAGCCGCCGAAGCCGTAGCGCGGGGTGGCATCGAGCGCGGGCAGGACGTCGGTGAGCGAGGCCGCCGCGAGCACCAGTGGCCGCTCGTGCGACCCATCGCCGCAGCCGGCCAGGAAGGCCGCGGTCAGGGCCAGCGCCGCGACGCTGCGCGTCAGCGCGTCACCATGACCGAGGTGGCCTTGACCACCGCGGTGGCTCCGTCGCCCGCGCCGAGGCCCAGCTCCTCGGCGGCCTCGCGGGTGATGATGGCGACGACCCTGCCGGGCTCCGTGACGTCGATCTCGACCTGTGCGAGCAGGCCGTCCACCTCCACGCGCCGAACCACCCCGCGCAGCCGGTTGCGGGCGCTCGTGGCGGGCGGCTCGTCGCCGCGCAGCCGGGCGACCTCCGACGCCGCGACCATCCGGCGGTTGGCCGCGTCGCGCTCGGTCGCGATCTTGCCGGCGCGATCCCAGCGTCGCAGGGTGTCCAGGCTGATGCCGAGAGCCCGGGCGGCCTCGCGGGCGGTGAGCATATGACTAGGCATTGCCTATGAGGCTATCGCCGCGCCCGGTCCGCGACAATGGCGGGGTGGAGCAACTGCAGGACACCCTCGGGCGGGCGCATCGCTCGCTTCGCCTGTCGGTCACCGATCGCTGCAACCTCCGGTGCCGCTACTGCATGCCCGCCGAGGGCATGCCCTGGATCCCCTCCGACGAGCTGCTCGACGACGAGGAGATCGTCTCGCTGGTGGGGCTGCTGGCCTCCCTCGGCGTCACGCAGGTGCGCATCACCGGCGGGGAGCCCCTGGTGCGCCCCGGGCTCCCGCGCCTGGTCGAGCGGCTCGCGGCCCTGCCGGGCATCGAGGAGATCAGCCTGACCACCAACGCGGTGCTGCTGGAGGACGCGGTGGACGAGCTGGTGGCCGCGGGCCTTCGGCGGGTCAACGTGAGCCTCGACAGCCTCGATCCCGACCGCTTCGCGGCCATCACCCGACGCCGCGACCTGGCGCGCGCGCTGGCCGGCCTGGCGGCGTGCGAGCGGCACCCCGGCCTGCGGCCGATCAAGGTCAACGCCGTGGCCATCCGCGGCCTTTCGGAGCCCGACGTCCTGCCCCTCGCCGCGCTGGCGCGGGAGCGCCCGTACGTGGTGCGCTTCATCGAGGTCATGCCGCTCGACGCGCCGCGCACCTGGGAGCGCGACGACGTGCTCTCCGGCAAAGAGCTTCGAGCCATGATCGAGCGCCGGTGGCCGTTGGTCGAGTGCCCCCGGGAGCGCCCGGCGGCCCCGGCCACGCGATGGCGCTTCGCCGACGGCGCGGGAGAGCTGCAGTTCGTCTCGTCGGTGACCGAGCCGTTCTGCGCGTCGTGCGATCGGCTGCGCCTGACCGCCGACGGTCAGCTGCGCACCTGCCTCTTCGCCGAATGGGAGACCGACCTTCGGACCCCGCTTCGCGCCGGCGCCGGGCCCGATGTTCTGGAGCGCGCGGCACGGGACGCGGTGCTCGCGAAGGCGCCGGGGCACGGGATGGCGGACCCCGGGTACCGCTACCGTGGCCGGCCGATGAGCATGATCGGGGGCTGAGCGTGGCGGTCGACGATGGCTTTCGAGCCTACGTGGAAGAGCTCTTCCTGCCCATGGGCGAGGTCGAGATCAAGCGCATGATGGGCGGGCTGATGATGTGGGAGGCCGGCGCCCCCTTCGCGCTGGTCACCTCGGAGAGTCGCATCTACCTGAAGGTCGACGAGGAGACCCTGCCGCTGTTCGAGGCCGAGGGCTGCGAGCAGTTCAAGAACATGCCCTACCGCGAGATGCCCGCCGAAGCCCTCGAGGACCCCGAGCTGTTCCGCGAGTGGGTGGACCGGGCGATCGGGACCGGCCACCGCACCGCGTCCTGACGCGCCGCGCTCAGCGGCTCGCGACCGACATCCAGATCGGCCCGCCCGGTCGGAGCGTCAGCTGGGCCACCGGCGGGGGTGGCGGACCCTCCGGCCTCAGCCTCACCCGCCGGGCGATCAGCGCCAAGGCGATGGTGGCCTCCCAGACGGCCAGCGTGGACCCGATGCACTTCCGGGCTCCTCCGCCGAACGGGAAGTAGGCGAACTTGTGGCGCGAAGAGACCTGCTCGGGCGCGAAGCGCTCGGGGTCGGGCCAGAGCTCCGGGTCTCGGTGGGTCACCCACGGTGAGGCGAACACGTTGACGCCCTTCGGGACCTCCCAGCCCCCGATGGTCGTATCGCGCGCGGCGATGCGGCTGACCACCCATGCCGGCGGGTAGAGGCGCATGCCCTCCTCCACGCACCGGCGCGTCCAGGTCAGCGCGTCGAGCGCCCCGTCATCGAGCGTGGCGGCCCGGGCCTCGGCGGCGATCCGCTCCTCGGCCTCCGGGTGGTCGGCGAGCAGTCGCAGGGTCCATGACAGCGCGATGGCGGTGGTCTCCTGCCCGGCGAGCACCATGGTGATCAGCTCGTCGCGGATCAGGTCGTCGGGCAGCGGCGCGCCGTCCTCGTCGGTGGCCGACAGCAGGGCCCACAGGGCGTCGGGGCCCTCTCGCCCCTCGGCGCGACGCAGCGCGATCATCCGCTCGAAGGTGGAGCGCAGGCCGTCGCTCGCCCGGTCGAAGGCCCGGTTGCGCCGGTTGGGCAGCTTCGCGAGCGCGGGTCCGAGCGGGGTCAGC
The DNA here is from genome assembly GCA_029288175.1 of Miltoncostaea sp. Taxonomy (GTDB): domain Bacteria; phylum Actinomycetota; class Thermoleophilia; order Miltoncostaeales; family Miltoncostaeaceae; genus JARFPS01. Next base: position 4,259 of record JARFPS010000301.1, read on the forward strand.
ATGCTGTCCAGCCACTCCACGCCGGCGCCCATCCACTCGTACATCGCATCGCTGTCCTCGATGCGCTCCCCGCCGAGGATCGTGTCGGTCACGACGTGCATGGCCAGGGCCGTGGTCTCGCGAACGATGTCCACCCGCCCGGCGTGCTCCCAGGTGTCGAGCATGGCCTCGGTCCGCGCGTCGATGTGGTCGACGTAGGTGCGGATGGACGAGCGGTGGAACGCGGGCTGCACGATGCGCCGCTGGCGGCGGTGCAGATCGCCGGTGCTCGAGAAGAGGCCGTCCCCGGTGATCCTCCCGACGGCGCCGTGCATGCGGCCGAGCGCCATGTCCTCGGCGCTGCCCACCAGCACCTCCTGGACCAGGTCGGGGTCGCTGAACAGGTAGAACCACAGCGGCCCCACGGGGAAGCGCACGGCCGGGCCGTACCGGTCGCGCAGAGCGGTCATCGCCGCCAACCGGTCGCGCTTGGCGGGCAGCACGCGCCGCACCGGGTTCCGTGGCCTGGGCGGGCCCGGCGGCGTCCGCGGCGCGGCGACGGTGGCCATGTGCCGACGCTCGCCCATGCGCGCGCCGGCGTCAACCCCGTGTCCTACGGGAGAGGTATGCCGCTCAGCGCGGCTGCAGCCACTTCGGAAGGAAGCGGTACGCGCTCGGCTCGCCCTCGGTCTCGAGCTCGATGCCCACGTCCCCGAGCAGGCGCTTGAGGGTGCCGTCGTCGAAGGCGTCGAATGCCTCCGTGGCACCGCCCACGTGCTCGCCGCCCACGAAGATCTGGGGGATGGTGCGCAGGTCGGTGCGCTCGATCAGCGCGGCGCGGATGTCGCCGCCCCAGTCGTCCTCCTGGTACTCCACCGAATCGAGATCGACCGAGCGGTAGTCGATGCCGTAGGCCTTGAACATCTTGCGGGCCGACCAGCAGAACTCGCACCACTCCAGCGAGAACATCACCACCGGCTCCGCCCTGTCGGCCACGACCTCGTCGACGAACGAGCGGGCCTTGTCGGTGACCGGCGGCGGCACCCACTCCTCCTCCTCGTCATCGCTCGTGGGCATCGGGACGTCGAACCGGTAGCCGGGCGTGGAGGTGGAGATGGCGATCTCCTCCTCGGTCATCTCCTCGGGAATGTCCTCGAACAGCGGCGTGGACAGATACCGCTCGCCGGTGTCGGCGAGCATGCTGAGGATCGTGGTGCCGGGCGGGACGTCCTGGGCGAGCTCGAGCGCGACCGCCAGGGTGCCGCCACCGGAGATGCCGGACAGGATGCCCTCCTTCCGGGCCAGTTCCTCCGCGGTGCGCATGGCGTCGCTGCCGCGCACGCCCACGATGCGGTCCACCCACCGGTGCTCGATGGAGTCGCTCACCAGAGTGGGGATGAAGTCGGGGCTCCAGCCCTGCAGCACGTGCGGGCGGAACAGCGGGTGGCTGTCGGAGACGGCGCCGTGCTCGTCGCGCGGGGTCGGCACGCCGCTGCCGAGCATCGGCGCGTTGTCGGGCTCGCAGACGACCACCTTGGTCTTCGGGCTCCGCTCGGCCAGCACCCGCGAGACGCCCTTCAGCGTGCCGCCGGTGCCGGTGCCGGTCACCCAGTAGTCGAGCCCGTCCTCGCCGAAGTCGTCCAGGATCTCGACCGCCGTGGTGGCCGAGTGGTAGTCGGCGTTCGCCTCGTTCTCGAACTGGAGGGTGTTGAACCAGCCGTGCTCCTCCGCCAGCTCCACGGCCTTCATCAGCATCCCCGACCCGCGCAGGTTCGCCGGCGTCAGCACCACCTTCGCGCCGAGGAAGCGCATCAGCTTGCGCCGCTCGACGCTGAAGTTCTCGGCCATCGTCACGACGAGCGGGTAGCCCTTGGCGGCGCAGACCATCGCCAGGCCGATGCCGGTGTTGCCGCTGGTGGCCTCCACCACGGTCTGTCCGGGCTTCAGCGCCCCGCGGCGCTCGGCATCCTCGATGACCCCGAGCGCCAGGCGGTCCTTTACCGAGCCGAGCGGGTTGAAGGACTCCGCCTTCACGTAGATCTCGACGCCCTCCGGTGCGAGGCGGTTCAGCCTGATCGAGGGCGTGCCCCCGACCGTGTCGAGAACGCTGTCGAGCCGAGCCACGTCGCTTCCTCCCGTCGTCGTTGCCCGCATGGTCTCACGGCGGCCGGCTCGTGGGCGGACCGACCCCCGAGCGGCGTTCTACGGGCGGTCGTTGCGGGGGGCGCCGCCGACGGTGCGGGCGGCCACCGATCCGCGCGCCGGCCCGGCGCGCCAGCATGGGCCGAGCGAGAGAGGGGAGATGCCATGGAGCCGCGGCGCGGCGTCGTGGTGGTGGGATCGAGCTTTGCGGGCCTCACCGGCGCGATGGAGCTCCGCCGTCACCTCGGGCCCGGGACACCGATCACGGTGGTGGATCGGCGCGACCATTTCACGTTCATACCGTCGCTGATCTGGGTGCCGTTCGGCCTCCGTGAGCCCGAGCAGATCACCTTCCCGCTGGCTCCGCTGTACGCGCGGCACGGGATCGATTTCGTCCACGGCGAGGCCGTCGGCTTCGACCTTGAGGCGCGCGCGGTCGAGATGGAGGGCGCAGCCGCCATCGGGTACGAGCGTCTGCTGATCGCCACCGGGCCGCGTCTCGCTTTCGACGCGATCGAGGGTCTCGGTCCGGAGGGCGCCGGTCGCACGCTCTCGGTGTGCAACCTCGACCACGCCCTCGATGCGCGGGCGGCCTGGCAGCGGTTCGTCGAGAACCCGGGACCGGTCGTCGTGGGCACCGCGCAGGGCGGCTCCTGCTTCGGCGCGTCGTACGAGTTCCTGCTCAACGTCCGTCACCAGATGGACCGGCACGGCCTGGTCGATCTCCCCGTCACCTTCATCACGGCGGAGCCGTTCCTGGGGCACTTCGGGCTGAACGGGGTCGGAGACTCGGCCTCCAAGATCGAAGGCCTGTTCGACCGTCTCGGCATCGAGGGGATCGCGAACGCCGCCATCGCCGCGGCGCGGCCGGGGGAGATCGAGCTGGTCGGGGGCCGGGTGCTGCCGGCGGCGTACTCCATGATCGTGCCGCCGTTCCGCGGTGTGGAGGCCGTCCGGGCCCATCCGACGCTCTCCGACGAGTCGGGGTGGATCCCCGTCACGGACGAGTACCGCCACGTGGAGCACGCGGACGTCTACGCCGCCGGCGTCGATGTGGCCATCACTCCGCCGGCGCCGACGCTGATCCCCGCCGGGGTCCCGAAGACCGGCTACATGAGCGAGCACATGGCCAAGGTGGCGGCGCAGAACATCGCGGCGGATCTGGGGGGCGCTCCACGGCGGAGCGTCCCGCTCGACGAGCTCGGCGCGGTCTGCGTGCTCGACGGCGGGAACACCGGCGTCATCCTCAAGACCGATCGCGTCCTCGGCGATGCGGAGCACCCGCACCTCATCGCCGGGCCGCAGGCCCACTGGGCCAAGATCGCTTTCGAGAAGTACTTCATGGCCACGCGACGCCGTGGGTTCGTCCGCGTGTGAGCCGACCTGGTCAGCCGGGAACCCTCCGGTTGTACTGGTGCAGCCAGGCCCCGGCGTGGCCGCCCAGGCGGTACGCGCCCACGCCGTTGCGCAGGATCGACCGGTTGACACCCGGCAGATCCGCCAGCGCCCACTGGCACGACATCGCGCCGCCGCAGCGAGGCTTGCGCCCCGGCGGCGTGCCGACGCCCGAGATCATGAAATGCACCCTGTCGGTCGACCCGCCCGCCCTGCGGAACAGGCCGTCGAACGCACGAGGGCCGACGCGCCATTCGCGAGCCGTGAACGGCGTCCGGCTCCCGCCTCGGAAGTGGTACATCTCGAGCCAGACGCCGCCTCCGCGGGCCAGGCCGGGAAGGACCGCCCGCCAGGTGGGGAAGTGGGGCCGGCCGTCGCGGCCCAGGTCGCGCAGCGGGCCGCGGCCCTTGGCCATGCCGGAGACCATGTTGGGCGCGACGTAGAAGTGCACGCGCTCGGCGTAGGTGCCGCCGTGTGGCGAGGGCACGTCGAGCAGCTTCATGGCGTACGACAACTTGGCGCCCGGGTCGGCCGGTCGGATCTTGGCGCGGAGGCGCGCGGCGGGGTTGCGCTCTCCATCGTGGTAGAGGCGGTTGATCTCGTCGATGAACACCAGGTGGCTGCGGCAGCCGTAGTCGCGCCCGCGGATGACGCAGCTGCCGTCGATCGCGCGGCGCATGGCCGCCGCCATCTGGTGGGAGCTCATGCCGGCCAGCTCGCGGCCGCTCAGCTTGCCGACGCGATGCCGGGCGTCGCGCCCCCCGGCGAACAGGTGGCGGGCGCTGCCCTCCTGGCGGAAGGCCCCCCGGTGGTGGGTCAGGCCCGGGCTCCCGCCCGAGCCGCGCACCACCTCGCGCACGGCGGGGTCGAGGTCGTAGAGCACGCTCATCGGCGCGTCGGCCGCGGCCGACGCCGGCAGCGCCGCAGCACAAACGGCGGCGGCGAGGAGCAGTCCTCGCCGCGCGCCTCTCGGTGTAATGTCCGTCTGTTGGGGCCGCGTGGGCGGGGCGCGTTGGGTTTCGGGGGGCGGCGCCCGGGGCTGGGCCTCGGCGAGTGTGGGGCGGGGGCGT
>JARFPS010000022.1 GCA_029288175.1 Miltoncostaea sp.
GGAACGGCAAGTGCGAGCGCTTCATCCAGACGCTCAAGAACGAGTGGGCCTACGCGCACGAGTGGCCCTCATCGGCCACCCGTGCGCGCGCCCTCTCCAGCTGGCTTCGGACCTACAATCGGCAGCGACGCCACAGCTCGCTCGGAGACCGGCCGCCGATCAGCCGTGTTCCCAACGTCTGTGGGTAGCGCAGCTAGCGCGCGACCCAGCCCCCGTCGATCGAGAGCATGGACCCGGTCATGAAGTCGAGGCCGTCCTGGGCCAGGAAGAGGCACGCGCGGGCGATCTCCTCCTCCATGCCGAACCGGCCGATGGGGTGCTGGGAGCGGAAGAACTCCTCGGCGGCGGCGCGGTCGGGGGCCTGGTCGAAGATCTCGTCGACCATCGGGGTCACGATGGTTCCGGGGCAGACCGCGTTGACGCGCACGCCCGTCCCCGCGAGCTCCAGGGCCATGGAGCGCGTGAGCTGGGTGATCGCCCCCTTGCTGGTGTTGTACGCAGCCGCTCCGGGGCACGCCTTCAGCCCGAGCACCGAGCTGTTGTTGATGATCGTTCCCGACTTGCGCTCCAGCATGTGTGGGATGGTCTCGCGCGACATGAGCCAGGTTCCACGGACGTTGACCGCCATGGTGTGGTCCCAGACATCGGGCGTGGTCTCCCACGTCGTGCCCGCGTAGAGCACGCCCGCGTTGTTGAACAGCACATCGATGCGGCCGTGGTCGGCGAGCACCTGCTCCACCGTCCGCCGGCAGTCCTCCTCCTGTGAGACGTCCCCGGCGATCGCTCCGAGCTCAAGGCCCTCCTCGCGCGCGCTCGATTGCGCCTCGGCGAGCGCGTCCTCGTTGCGGCCGGTGATCACCACCGTCGCGCCCTCCTTGGCGAACAGAAAGGCGCTCGCGCGGCCGAGGCCCTTGCTTCCACCGGTGATCAGGACGACCTTGTCGGTCAGCGACATCGGGATCCCCCACTATATGTCTCGTACTTTGACTAAACTGAGATCAGACTAAGTGACCGGCCTGAACGCGCGCAACCCCTCCGACGAGCCGCCCGCCGAGCGGGCGGCCTCGACGGGCGTGGCCACCGAGCTGTTGATGGCCGGATCGGAGCTCGCGCAGCTCCTGGAGCGCATGGTCAGAAGCCGCTCGGATCTGAGCCTCCACCAGTTCAACGTCCTGCGGACGATCGGGGCGCGCGCTCCGGCCGCGACCTACGCCTCCGACCTCACCCGCGTGCTCGGCATGAGCTCGGCGCACGCCACCACCGTGCTTCAGCAGCTGGAGGCCCAGGCGCTCGTGGAGCGGTCTGCGAGCGAGGCCGATCGCAGGCGACGCGTCATCCGCCTCACCTCCGGGGGCGAGGAGGCGCTTGCGGCCGCGCTACCGGCGCTCGACCACGTGGAGCGGGGCCTGGAGGGGGCGCTGGGCGCAGGCGCCGGATCCGCGGCGGTGCAGGGCGAGCTGCGCGCGATGCGCCTCGCGCTGCGTCAGGCACTGGCCGTCGAGGACTGGGAGAACTGCGTCGGTCCGTGAGGGTGAGCGTGATCCTCTGCGGTGGGGTTCGCCGAGGTGGTCGCCCCCGAGCGAGCGCCGCGCCCCGCGGGCGCCGCGGCTCACCTGCATCGCCACGACGGCGATTGCTTCAGCCCCGCTTCATCCGCTTCGCGTCACGCACCACGCGCCCGAAGGCCCGCTCGGACTCGCGTCGCGCGTGCTCATCGGCGCGGAGCTCGGCGGCCTCCGCCTCCCGCCGCAGCCTTCGCCACGCCTCCAACCGATCGGCCGACAGCGCTCCGCCTTCCACGGCCGCGCGGACCGCGCACCCCGGCTCCGTGTCGTGGCGGCAGTCGCGGAAGCGGCACCCTGCGGCGAGCTCCGAGATGTCGTCGAAGGCCGCATCGACGGAGCCCGCCGCGGCCTGCAGACCCACCTCCCGCACGCCGGGTGTGTCGATCACCCAGTAGGCACCGCCGATCGAGTGCAGCTGCCGGGCCGTGGTGGTGTGGCGCCCTTTGCGATCGCCCGAGCGCACCGATCCGGTCGCGGCGAGGTCCCGACCGGCGAGCGCGTTCAGCAGGCTGGACTTGCCGGCGCCCGACTCGCCCACGAAGACCACCGTACTCCCCGCCAGGCGCTCCCGGAGCCCGTCGAGCCCGGCGCCGGTCTCGGCCGAGACGACGATCGCCTCCACTCCTGGCGACGCCTGCTCGGCATCCCGCAGGGCCTCCTCGGTATCGGTTGCGACGTCGGCCTTCGTCAGCACGATCAGCGGCGTCGACCCGGCGTCCCACGCCAGCGCCGCGAAGCGCTGCAGGCGCCCCCTCTTGACGGGTCGGTCGAGCCCGCAGACGATCCCCACCAGATCGACGTTGGCGGCGATGAGCTGGGCGCCGCCGGTGGAGGGGTCGCGGCGCTGCAGCAGCGCGTCGCGCTCGAC
>JARFPS010000250.1 GCA_029288175.1 Miltoncostaea sp.
GGCCGATGGCCAGGACGAGGGCGACGGTGACCGCGACATGGCCGCTCGGAAACGACGGGAAGGGCGACCAGTCGTGGTCGACGATGACGATCTCGTCGAGCACCTCCTGGGGCCGAGGACGGTCCCAGATCGCCCAGCTGAGACGCACCAGCCCGAATGCGATGAGGGCCGAGGCGACGACCATGATCACCGAGCGGATCGCCTCGGAGCGGCGCCAGATCACCGCCGCTCCGGCAGAGAGCCCCACCAACAGGGCGTAGTTGCGGAAGTGCGGCGAGATGAGGGCGTCGTCGAGCGCCTCGGGACCCGGTCCCAGGTTGTTGAAGAGCCGGAACACCGCGGCGTCGGTGCCCGACAGGGGCGTCTCGGCCACGACGAACGCGGCCCCCATCACCAGGGCGGTCGAGGCGACCAAGGCGCCGGTCCAGAACGCCACGAACCGCGCGCGGGGACGGCGGGGCCGGTCGAGCCCTCCCCACCAGCCGGTGATCGCGGTGCCGCCCAGGACGGCCAGCGGGATGAGCGCGAGGAGGGTTGCGACCCCGCCGAAGACGGTCAGCATCCGGTAGTCGTCGCTCAGGGCGATCGCCCACCCGGCGGCCGGTAGCGCCACCAGCCCGGCCAGCGCCCGGACGCTGAAGTAGATCGCGGTGTAGGCGCCGGCCTCGCCGGTGGGGATGAACCCGGTCAGCACGGGGAAGCCGATCGTGGCGACGATTCCGTACCCGATCGCCGCCGCGATCAGGCCGGGGAGGGCCTCGACGATCTCGTCGGCCGGGACCATCGCCAGAAGGCCGCCCCCGAGCAGCGCGACGCCCGCGGCCAGGAGGGGGAGGTGGCGCGAGGTGTCGCGCACGGTGCCCGCGGCCAGCATCGCGAGACCGGTGATGGCTCCGAACGCCACCAGCAGGCCGCCGGCCGCGGCGGGTCGCAGTCCGAGCTCTCGCTCGGCGTACAGCACGAAGAAGGCCGGAAGCGCCGCGTAGCCCAGCACCCACAGCCACTGCGCCCCGAGCACCAGGCGAACGCCCGGGCGGGCCGCGAGCCGCGCGTAGTAGGCGAGAGGCCGATCGGATCGGTGTTGTGGAGGGCCGATCTTCGGCTCGCGGTGTCGCATGCGCAGCACGGTGGGCACCGCGAGGAGCGGCACCACGAGCGCCGCGGCGGCGAACGGCAGCCAGGAGGAGCGCTCCACCAGCACGCCGCCGACCCCGACTCCGACCACGGTGCCGAGTATCAGCGCGAGCTCCTCGGCGCCGGTGGCCCGGGCCCGATCCTCCTCGGGGAACGCCTCGGCGATGAGCGTGCGGTGCGCGGTGGTGACGGCGTTCAGGCCGGTGTAGGCCACCGCGGCGCTCGCGGCGAGGGCCAGATAGCCGACGGTCGTCCCGAGCGCGAGCGCGGCGAGCCCCCCCGCCGTCACGATGCCTCCTCCGAGGATGAAGGGCATCGTGCGGCTGTGGCCGCGGGCGCGGAGGCGATCGCTCCACACCCCGATCCAGAGCGGCACCAGGAACCCGGCCGCGATATTGACGAGCATGACCATGCCGATCAGCTCCGGCGAGTCCCGGATGCGCGCGAGCACCACCGGGAGGTAGGTCGTGACCACGGCGCGGCCCAGCCCGGCGGCGAGCGCCGCCGCGCTGAACGCCGTGAGCCCGGCCGCCGCGGCCAGGACCGACCGGCGCGGATGCAGGTGGGTCAGCCTCACGCCCGCACCAGGGCCAGGGCCCCCGCCATGGCACGCAGCTCGACCGGCCCCGGGCCGAGGTCGTGGGTGTCGACCATCACGGGCGATCGGCCGCGCGTCCAGATCGTCATGCGGTCGGTGCGCCAGCTACGCACCAGGTGGTGGCCGTGGTGCCGGCCGCGACGGAGCCGGAGCAGCATCCCCGGGATGGCGCGCCGGCCGGGCACGTCGAGCGCCACCACGTCCAGCAGCCCGTCGCCCGGGTCGGCCCCCGGCGCGACCCGGAGTCCGGTCCCGAAGCGCGGCATGTTCGCGGCGAAGAGCTGGCCCACATGCAGAAACGACGTCGTTCCGTGGTCGCGGATCCTCACGTCGAGGGGGTGGAAATGGACGAGCGCGCCGAGGCCGGCGGCGAGGGCGGCTCGGACATCGGCCGAGTTGGGGGCGTGGTAACGGGCGCGGGCGAGCGCGAGGAACCCCACGCTGACGCCCTCCACGCCGACCACCCGGTGCTCGCCCGCGCGCGCCTCGATGAGATCGAGCGGCCTCGCCTCGCCGGCCACCGCGAGTCGCACCGCGCCGGCGAGGTCGACCGGAATGCCGAGCGAGCGCGCGGTGTTGTTGGCGCGCCCCGCGGGGATGAGCGCCAGCTCGGGCGGCGTGCCCGGAAGGTTCACCGCGTCGTGGAGCGTCCCGTCGCCGCCTGCGAGCACGATCCGTCGCCCCGGCGCGGGGTGCCAGACCTCGCTCAGGTCCTCGGCGGATCGCGTGCGGACGAGTTCGACGTCGGTGCCCGGAGCCTCATCGGAGAGCGCGCGCGCGATGCGTTCTGCGCCCGCGCGCCCGTCGATACCGCTCGCGTTCGCATTCACGACGAGGGTGATCTGCCGTGTCCCGCTCGACGGGGTGTCCGAGCGCGTCGGCGGTGGGATCGGCCCGCGGCTCATCGTTTCCGGCGTGGTTCCGGTGTCGACGATCTCGGCATCTCCGCCCCCCTCACCGGCAAGAGTCCCAGCTCGCAGCCCGCTCGTCCTGCGGGTTCTCGCCCATTGCCCGGCGGAAACTCCGATGCCGCGGTCGGCGCCGCCCCGGGTCGCAGCCTCCGGCGCCGTCCGCCGGAGCAGTCGATCCGCAACTCAGCCAGACATCGGGGGCCCTGTGGATCACGGCGCCGATGCCGCCCGCCGGGCACCGCACGATGGCGCGCTCCGCCGGTGTGGTCTCAAGCTCCTCGGGCTGGATTCGAACCAGCAACCCTCCGGTTAACAGCCGGATGCTCTACCGTTGAGCTACCGAGGAACGGTGTCCCGGATGGTATCGGACCCCCCGGGGGTCGGATCAAGTTCCCGGGCCATCACCCGGTGGGGTCAGCGAATGCAGGCGCACGATCGGGCCCTGCTCGTCGACCCGGGCG
>JARFPS010000257.1 GCA_029288175.1 Miltoncostaea sp.
GAGTGGCGGGACCCAGATTCGAACTGGGGACACCACGATTTTCAGTCGAGGGAGTCGGGGCGCACGAACCGCTTGATGAAGCCGATCTCGGTCGGTCCACTGAGCCCCGCAAGGCCTCCCGCAAGGTGTGGAGCGCGCGCCATCGACGCGTTGCAGGGTCGGCCCTTGGCGCGCCACCGAGTGGAGGTTCGAGCACTACCTCCAGCTCCGCGAGGATCTCAGCAACGCGGCCGATCGGAATGCGCGACGCCGTGAGGCGGCCGAGACCGCGCTGGCGGAGCTCCCGGGCGTCGACCGGGCAGACGAGCCCGATGCCTGGCAGCGGCAGCGTCGTGGCGAGGGCAGTGACCCTCCCTCCCGGCTAGGCCGCCTGCCCGCCCATGTCCAGCCCTTCGTGAGCCCACTCGGCAGGGGGGAACTCGGGACCCCCCTGGTTTACCCAACGGAGCGCTCCCTTCAGGCAGGCCTCGGCGGTCGTTCCATCCTGCCAGGGGAAGGTCGCGTGGACCCACACCTCAACACCGCTGAGCCGCGCCGTCTTGAGGGGGATCTGCTCCTCGTAGTAGGCCCAGAAAGAGCCGCCCTCAGCAAGGCTCTGGCGTATCTGAACCCTGAAGGTGCGGCCGTCTCGGACGGCGACGAACGCCCAGGGACCCTCGCGGTAGAGCTCCGAGATGTTCGGGTAGTTGCTGGTGCGAATGCCCAAGTCGTCCATAGGGCCTAGCGTACCCGGTCGATCTCGAATCGGCTTCCCGTTCCGGAGGCCCTGGTGAGCGAGCCCGGAGAACCGGAGGCCGTCCTGCTGCGCGCGCTTGACGAGGCGCGTACGCACGCCGAGGAGGCCGGCGGTCAGATCTCGGCGATGGTCGTCCAGGTGTCGATGGAGCTTCCCGCGCGAGGAGGGCGACGAGGCCTGGCCATGGCAGGCGCCGACGTGGCACGCGCCGAACGGCCAGCCGTCTGGTCGCAGCATCGGTCTCATGACGGCCACGCTCGCGGAATCACCGCCGCCCGGCCGGAGGACGAGCATGACGAGGAGGACGCGGCGACTGATCTGCGTTGAGGTCCGGCTCCAAGGTGACGGGCTGCGGCGTTCGTTGCGGCTGAAAGCCCTCGCGGCGACGTGAGCTTGTTGTAGCTTCGCCATCCCGACCACCCCTCTGCGCGCTGTATGCGGGAGGGAGGTGAGGCTTTCGTGATTCCCGACCAAACGCCTCGCCGAACTCGATCACATGGGTCTGACGCGGGCCGAGCAGATCGAGGTGTTGGAGCACGACTGGGCGGCGACGCTGCGCCGCTTACGACGATCCTTTCGCCGGACGACCCACGGTGTGCGGCATTCCGTCGTCAAGCGCTCGCTCTCTCGCCGCCGTCGAATCCAGCGCGGCAGCCGCCTTCTCTTCGGGGGAAGAGGCTGATTCACTCCGGCCCCTAGCAAGCTCCGCGAGCTCGGCGACCGGCCGGCGGTCAGCCGTGCGGCCCCAGAGCCAGTCCATCGAGCAACCGAGGTGGTCGGCCAAGGCCGCAAGGTCTGCTCCGGTCGGCTCGTTCCGGCCGCTGATCCAGTCGTAGATCCGGCTCTTGTCGACGCCGATGCTTGCGGCGATCCGCTGAACCGTCGCGCCTTGTTCCTTGGCGGCGTCGACCTCGGCGCCAAGACGCTCCCGTAGGCGAGATCCGACATCCGCGCTCATGTGCCCAAGATAGAGGCCTCGCCTCCCTCCATGAAGCGCGGCAGAAGCTCACCGAGTCGCCTTCGAGCCGTTCCCGGTTCAAGTGGGGCACCCGCAGCACGGGCCCGTACCCGTCCCGCCCCAGGGGCCGGCCCCACGGGCGCAGGTGAGTCGCTGGGCAGCTGTTGCCGATGACGGCGAGCCAAGGCAAGCCGCAAATGACGGCGGCAGCGACGCCCGGCGGGTGAGAATCGCCAAGACTGCAGCCGCGTCAGGATGGCTTAACGCGGCGGCAACCATGGCCGAAGCCATTGTCCGCAGACTGCTGGTGGGTGCGTGTACGCGTTCTCGCGCCGTCCGCCCGCACGGCGAGATCTCTTGCAACTTCGTGTACCAGCCCAGCGGCTGCCGTCTCTGGCACCTGGCCGCCGGCTCTCGGGCGTCAGCGACGAGGCTCTGCTGTCCTGCCCGCCCTGCCCTTCTTCGACTCCGGGAAGACAATGCACACATACGTCATGTTCCTTCGCCACACCGACCAGGAGCCGCGCAGCACCGTCCATGGTTTTCGCCACCCCGCGCAGGACGCACGCTCCGCGATCGAACAGTCAGGGGGCGAGATGCTCCAGTTCCACTGGGGGACCGGCGACGACGACCAGTTCTTGCTGTATTCGATGCCGAGTGTGGAGGCCGCAGCAGAGTTCACGTCCGCTGTCCTAGCGACGGGGCGGTTTTCGAGCCAGCGCAGCTACCGGTTGCAGGACCCCGAGGCCTAGGGCGCACCGACGAGGGCCGCTTCGGCAGAACTCGTGGCATAGGGTCCCCAGTCATCGAGGGCTCGTGGCGAAGTCAGGTTCCGGCACGCGGTGTAAGAGACTCGGTGAGGGGGCGCCCGATCAGGCCGCGGATGACCGGCACGAACACGTGTCCCCTCGGAGACGCCCCACCGGCCGGCCGGCCGATCGATGTGCGTGGCGCGGACTTCCTGACGCTCTCGCAGAACGAGATCACAGAGGTACGGGAGTACTTCGACGCGTCGCTCATGGGCCGACAACTCGCGGGCGACGCCTGACGAGGCCGTAGGCGGAGAGGCCCGAGCCGGTTCAGGAAGTGGCGGGACCCAGATTCGAACTGGGGACACCACGATTTTCAGTCAGGGCAGACCCGCCACGATAACCGCTTGCTGAAGCGGATCCCGAGAGGCCGGACACTTCCCGCAACCTGTCCCGCAACGTCTCAGCGAACACTCGCCCTGCCGGTGTCGGCCGTCGCGCTCGGGGCGGCGAGCAAGCCGAAGCCGGGCGAATCCATCAGCTTCACCCTGCTGCGTGATGCGCCATCGGCGCGCCGACACCTCCGGAGAGGTCTGAGCGGGGCCCTATGTCGTCTCAGACGAGGCCACCGCGCGGGGCTGTTCCGCGCTCCGGAGCTCGACCACGAGGTCGGCCGGTGCTTCGAGGATCTCCGTGCCGCCCTCTCTGCCTACTCGCACCGACAGCGGGCCACCCGGGAACGGGATGCCACGCACCTCGAGTGTGCGTAGATTCTTGGGCAGCGCCGGCCTGAGCGACACGCGGCCGTCCGGGACGTGCGGCTCGAGCCCGAGGAACGTGGTGGCCAGCTGGAGCGGTACGCCGGCCGCCCAGGCCTGAGGCCGGCAGGCAGTGGGGTAGGGGACGGGCACGTCCCCCGGCTCTCGATCGTGGCCGCCGAAGAGCTCGGGCAGTCTGTGGTCGAACAGCGCCAGCGCCTCCATGAGATCGCCCGCGAGGGCAAGAGCCGGCTCATCGAGCCCGAATCGGCGCAGACCCTCGGAGGCCAGGGCGGTGTCGTGGGGCCAGATCGAGCCCACGTGGTAGGAGATCGGGTTGAACCCCGCCATGCGACGGGAGAGTGTGCGAAGGCCCCAGCCGCTGGCCAGCTCGGGCCCCGCAAGATGGCGCGCCACCTCGCCCGCTTGCCGATCCGATGGGACGTCGCACCAAAGCAGATGACCCATGTTGGAGGCGATGCTCGCGACGCGGCGCTTGCGGCCGTCCAGGGCCAGGGCGAAGAAGCCAGGGCCCCCATCGGCACCCGCGCACCAGTACTTCTCGCGGATGAGATCGCGCAGGGCCTCGGCCTCCACATCCAAGGCCGCCGCGTCGCGACCCTCGCCGAGATGCCGCAGTACGTCGGCCAGATCGCGCCGCGCGCGGTAGGCGTACGCTTGGACCTCCACCATCGCAATCGGCCCCTCGGCCAGTTCGCCGTCTGGAAACTGCACGGCGTTGACGGAGTCCTTCCAGCTCTGGTTGCTGAGTGATTGCTTGCCCGTTGGCTGGTATTCCAGCAGCCCGTCACCGTCGCGATCCCCAGGCCCTCGCATCCAGGCAAGGGCCGCCCTCGCGGCGGGCAACAGACTCTCGAGGGCGGCGTCGGGCGCACCCCAACGAAAGGCTGTCCCGTACAGGATGAGAAAGAGAGGCGTGGCATCGATCGAGCCGTAGTAGGGGCGGGCCCCCCGGGTGGTCCCATGACCGAGCCAGGGCCGCGGGGTCAGCCGCACCTCGTGCAAGATCTTCCCGGGTTCCTCCTCGTTCCCGGCATTGCTCACGTGCCCTTGACGAGCGGCGAGGGCCGCCAGGGTGTCGAGCATCTGCTCGGGGAGGAAGGCCCGCGCCTGGTGACCGGCCATGATGCTGTCGCGCCCGAAGAGGGCGACGAACCATGGGACGCCAGCAGCCACGAGACGCCGACCTCCGTCGAGGTCGTCGGGCATTGACAGGGCGTCGAGATCGGCAAGGGAACGCCGGCATGCCCGGGCCAGGTCCGGAGGGTCGCTGCGCACGTCGACGTCGTTGGGACGACCGTCGCCGATGCCGCACGCCTCGCGTGGTCGGGAGGTGAGGCCGGCTGGGTCGTGCGCCTCGACTGCGACGCGGAGGCGCCAGGGCTCTCCTCGACGAAGGCGGGGTGACCACCGCTCGACGCCCTCATTGCGCGATTCAGGCGCCGGTGCGTACCGGACGACCGTCGTCAGCCCCGTTTCCTCGTCGGCGAACCGAATGCCGTCGGACGTGGGCGTGGTCCGCACATGAGTGCTCAGGGTCGCCGGCCCGGTCTCCAACCCGCGTATCGCGAAGATGTCCGCGAAGTCGGCGTCCGCTTCGAGCAGCACCGACACCATCACCGGCGCTTCGGCCCACCAGTAGAGGACGAGCTCGTCCTCCAACCAGCCGTCCGCGACCCTCCGCCGCCGGTCTACCTCCAGTGGCGCATCGGGATAGCCCTGCCCCGGGGCTACGACGCCGCGAAATCGCGCCTCACTGGGCGCGAGCAGCGCCGTTCCGAGCGGGCGAATCGGCGCACCCTCGACCCGCGCGGCCAGGCGAGACAGATGGCGCGTGTCGTCGGTGATGAGTCCGTCAAGACCCCCGCGAATGTCGCCGTTTGCGTCCGAGATCGCGAAGGTGAGACCGTCGATCAGCGTGAGCGTCCCGGTGCCGGCCAGAATGGCCGGCTCGTGCCGGCTCGTCGCGTCCTCGCGGTCTCGCTCAGCCTGCCACGATCGAAAGGCCACGCTACCCGCCAGCCTCCTTCACGCCGGCGAGACGGATCGGCTCGGCCGCGCGCTCTGAAGGCAGGCGCGCCCGCGTCGTCCCCCTGGACGCGACCCGGTGCGCGCGGTTCCAATGCTTCAGCCCCGCCAACTCGGTGCGCACCAGGCGCTCGTAGCCGTCCGTCATGGCGGCCGCCGAGAACTTCTGCTCCACCCAGCGCCGGCACGCGCGTCGGTCGATCTCCGGAATGCGCCCAACGGTGTCGATCAGCTCCTCTGGGGTGGCGCGCACGAAGCCGGTGACCCCTTCGGCCACCACCTCGGGCACCGAGCCCCGGGCGGTGGCCAGGACCGGAGTCCCGCACGCCATGGACTCGATCATCACCATGCCGAAGGGCTCCGGCCAGGAGATCGGAAAGAGAAGGGCGCGAGCGCCCGCGAGCAGAGCGTATTTCTCCGCCGCGTCGAGCTCACCCAGCCAGAAGACATCCGGGCCGAGCGCAGGAGCGACATTTCGCTCAAAGTACTCGCGCTCGGCCGGCTCGCGGCACTTAGCCCCGATGAGGAGCGGCAGGCCCGCGCCGCGCGCGATGCGTATGGCTTCGGCAACGCCTTTTTCGGGTGACATCCGGCCGAGGAAGGCGAGGTAGTCGTCGGGCTGGGCGCTGAATGGCGCATCATCGAGGGCAAGACCGTTGTGGCAGACGCCCGCGAAGGGGAGCGACGGGGCCATCGTGCGCTGAGCCTCGCTGATCGCCACCAGCCGCATTCGACGGGAGCGACGGGCGATGCCCTCGTAGATCTCGGTGGAGACGGCGTCGAGTGGGCCGTGCACCACCTGCAGGCCAGGAACGGCAAGCGACGACGTGAGCAGCGTCCCGAGTGGGCCGGAGTGGTCGATGACGACGTTGACGTCGTCGAGAGCATCGAGCCCAGCGAAGGCATGTCGCCAGTCGGCGGTGGCCTCCCCGATGACCTCCGGGAGGAAGGCGAGCGGGCTCACCAGCTCGACTCCGGGAATCGACGATCCCGGCGCAGCAACGAGCACCACCTCGTGGCCGCGGTCCACGAGCCCGGTCGCGAGCGTGGCGACCACCTGCTCGATCCCCCCGTAGCCTGGGGGCGGCACGGGTACCCACGGGGGCGCCAGCAATCCGATTCTGAGTCGCGAGCCTCGACGGGATTCCCGTGCGAGGTGGGGGGTCGTGGCCATGAGGGCCTCCGCATCTGCCGGCCTGGCGGCGGTCGAGAAGCGGAGGAGGTGGCTGGCGGCGGTCCCCGTCCGGCCCGGTCGGGCCGTGTCGGTCCGAGGGGACGAGCTCGAGCGTCTCTTCCGTTGACGATACTCCACTTGCCGCGCCCTGTCTCCGCGAACGGGCGCGGCCGTCAGCCGTTGTCCACGCTCGGCCCCCGAGGCGCCGGACGGCGGCGGCTGCCAGAGTCGGCTCCGGCGAGGCGGTCCTCGGCCGCGAGGCTGACCCATGTCCTTCGGCCGTCGCGGAGGGCACCGAACCCGGTTTGGGTCCAGGTGGAGTCGCGGAGCCCGCTCAGAGCCGTGCGCTCGTGACGTTCCCGTCGACGTCAACGCTGAGCACCCGTCGCCGTTCACCCTCGAAGCGCGCGATGGGCAACCGCACGAGCAGCGCCCACAGCCCGAAAGTCACAACCGTCAGGGCGATGTGCAGGGCCTTGTTCCGCCGGCGCCCCGTGACACTCACCGCCTCGAAATCGCCCCGGCTCTCGACGCGCCCGCCTTCGGCGATGCTTCCTTGGAGGGTCTTGTCCAGGATGGCCCTGCGCTGATCAGGTTTCATCGGGCCTCGATGGCGTCTGCTCGATCGTGAACCACCTAGTGTACGCGCCCCGTTGCTCGAGGCCTTCGTGCGGTCCGCCGGAATCGGCGTCCGCCTCGCCGAAGGTCACCATCGAGCGTCGCGCAGAAAGGCGGGCGCAAGCAGGAAGGCCCCGGAACGCACGGGCCGCAGTTGGGCGCTTCGCAGTCGAAACGGCCGAGAACAGCTTGAGCAAGCGGGTTCAGAGAGTGGCGGGACCCAGATTCGAACTGGGGACACCACGATTTTCAGTCGTGTGCTCTACCAACTGAGCTATCCCGCCAAGCCCGCCCCCAAGGAGCGGGTCGATGAACCGTAGGGGCGGCCCGAGGGCGATTCAAGCCTCCGCCGGCGCCGCGTAGACTGCGCTCCGATGCGGCGAACGCTTGCAGCGCTGGTGGCCATCGCGGTGGTCGCGGTGGCGGCCCTGGTGGCGGTGGACCCGCGTCCGGCGGGGGCCCAGGGAGGCAGCCTCACCATCGTCGAGCGCGGCACCTACGTGTACCTGCCCTACGACTCGAACGACTCGAACGCCGAGCGCGTCCCCGTGATGGTCGTGCAACCCGGCCAGCGCTACCGATTCCAGGTGGATTACACCGTGGAGGGAGCCGACGCGATCGTCACCGGCAACACGTTCGACATCGAGGAGGCCGTGAGCGGCCGGACGGTGCGCAACAGCAACATGACCTTCGATCCCCAGCCGCCGGGCCGCTACAACGAGTCGACCACCTTCGATGTGCCCGAGGACTGGGACCCCGGCGTCTACCTCTTCAAGTACCGCGTGTTCGCCGAGGCGCCGGGCTTCGAGACGGTGACCATCGACGGCGAGGCGAGCTTCCTCGTCTCCTAGCCCCGGAGCGCTCCGACAGACCTGAACCGGGAGTTGACCGACCCGCGGCCGACCGGCCCGGGGCCGGTGCGATACTCGGTCGCGTGAGCGGTCCGGGGCACATCCTGGTGGTCGACGACGAACGCTCGATCCGGCGTCTGCTTCGGCTGTACCTGACCGAGGCGGGCTTCACGGTGACCGAGGCCGGGGACGGGCGCACGGCGCTGGAGCAGCTTCGCCAGGGCGGCATCGACTTGGTGCTGCTGGATCTGATGCTCCCGGAGATGGACGGGCTGACGGTGACGCGCCACATGCGCGACATCGCCCAGATACCGATCATCATGGTCACCGCGCGCAGCGACGAGGCCCACCGGGTGACCGGCCTGGAGCTGGGGGCAGACGACTACGTGACCAAGCCCTTCTCGCCCAACGAGGTGGTCGCGCGCGTCAAGGCCGTGCTGCGCCGCACGCGCGAGCCGGGCAATCCCCACCGCGCGCTGTCGGCCGGGCCGGTGACGCTGGAACCGGCCAGCCGCGAGGCGCGGCGCGACGGCGAGCGCGTGGAGCTGACCCGGCTCGAGTTCGACCTGCTGGCCGAGCTGGCGGCCAACCCGCGGGTGGTCTACACGCGCGAGCGCCTGCTCGAGAAGGTGTGGGGATACCAGTCGGGCGTGGGCGGCAAGACGGTGGACGTGCACGTGGCCAATCTGCGCCGCAAGCTGGGTACCGACATCGGCATCGTCGCCGTGCGCGGAGTGGGCTACAAGCTGGAGCCCGGCACCGCGTGATCCGCCGCGTCCTCGGCGCGCTGCGCCCACGGACCTTCCGCGCCCGTACGGCGGTGACGATCTCGCTGGCGCTGCTCGCCGTGGTGGTGGGGGTGCAGGGCACGATCCTGTGGGTGGTCAACAACCGCGTCGAGAGCGAGGTGGACCGGCTGCTGGCCGAGCAGGCCCGCACCATCGCGGCACGGGTCGCCGAGGACCCGGGCAACGCCGCGTCGCGCTCGCGCGAGGCCCAGCTGCTGCTGAACGACGTGCGCCTGGTGGTGGAGGTCGATGACACGGTGGTCTTCTGGACCGCCCCCAGCAGCGGCCTGGGTGGCGAGGTGACGGCGACCGACGGCGACGTGTCGGTCACCGTGCAGCGGCGGGACCCGGCCTCCACGGTGAACGACGCGCTGCTGCTGGGGCTCGTGGCGGCGGGCTTGGCCGCCAGCGGCCTGATCATCTGGATCGCCTCGGCCGCCCTTGCGCGACGCCTGCGCGGCTCGGTGGACGAGCTGACCGACACGGCGGAGGCCGTGGCCGAAGGGGAGTTCTCCGTGCGCGCTCCCGAGCGATCGGATGAGATCGGCCGCCTGGCCGTGGCGTTCAACCGGATGACCGCGCGGCTCGAGGCGGCCGACGAGCGCCAGCGGGCGTTCCTGGCCGATGCCGCCCACGAGCTGCGCACCCCGGTGACCGCCATCGAGGGCTTCGCCGAGGCGCTCACCGACGGCACGGCCCGCCGCGACACGGATCGCGAGGAGGCGGCCCAGTTCATCCGCGAGGAGGCCGCGCGCCTGCGTGAGCTGGTGCGCGACCTGCAGGAGCTGACCTGGCTCGACCTGGAGCCGCCGGTCTCGTGGGAGGGCGTCGATCTGAACGAGGCGGTCGAGGAGGCCGTGACCCGCCTGAGCCCCCGCGCCGAGGAGGCCGGGGTGATCCTGGCGGGCCGAAGGGGCGCGCCCCTCGTCGTCGAAACCGATCGGGCACATGTGGGGACGATCCTGAGCAACCTCATCGACAACGCCGTCCGCGCCTCCGAGCCCGGCGACACCGTCGCCGTATCGAGCCGGACCGCCCCGGGCGGAGCGGTGATCGAGGTGGCCGACCAGGGTCGGGGCATCCCCGCGGAGCACCTGCCCTACCTGTTCGACCGCCTGTACCGGGTGAAGACGGACCGCCAGCGCGCCGAGGGCGGGTCGGGCCTCGGCCTGTCGATCGTGCGCCGACTCGCCACGCTCCTGGGGGGCCGCGTCACGGTGAGCAGCGCGGTGGACGAGGGCTCGACGTTCACCGTCTGGCTGCCCGCCTCCCGCCCCGCCGGGGCCACCACCGCCTCGCCCGGCGCCGAGGAACGGACCCATGTCGCCGGCTGACCGTCGCCTGGCAGTGCCCGCGGCGCTCGCCGCGGCGCTCGCCGGCCTGGGCGCGGGCGCTCCGCCGGCCTCGGCCGAGGCCGGAGCGCGCATCCTCTCCGTCCAGATCCTCGATCGCGACGGCACGCGCGCCGATCGGCCGTTGGACCGCCGACGCACCTACCGCTACCGCGTGCGCTACCGGGTGGGCGGGGCCGACACGCTGCGCGTCGGCCGCGCGCTCACACTGCTGGGCCCAGCCCGACGCCCCGTTCTGCTGGTGCGCCCCGCCGGAGCGACCCAACCGGCCGGCACCTACACCGCGCGGGGCACACTTCGCCTCCGTCGCAACGACCCCACCGGCCTCTACCGCCTTCGCTACGCCGTGCGCGTGCGCGACCCGCGCACCGGAGACTCGGTGCGGCGGCTCACCACCGTCGGGCTGCGGTTCAGGAACCCCTCACGGGCCTGAGAGCGCCAGGCAGCGGTCGGCGCCCAGCTGGAACACGTAGGGCACCTTCCGCTCCTCCGAGGCGATCCCCGCCGCCGCCAGTCGCCGGCGCAGCTCGTCGAGCGGCCCATAGGGGCGTGAATCGATGGTGACCAACGGGTAGAGGCGCACCTCGCCCGCGCTGACCCGGGCCAACTCCCGCGCGGCCGCCAGGTGGAAGTCGAGGTCGAGCCGGTCGCCGTAGGTGAAGAGCAGGTGCGAGGAGAGGACCAGGTCGAAGCGCCGGTCCTCGAACGCCAGCGCGGGCAGCGCGCCGCTCAGGTAGCGATCCGGGTGCGCCGCGTAGTCGGCGGCGAAACGCCGCGCACCGCCGAGGCGCATGCGACGGTGGCACTCCGGGTCGGTGAACCAGCTCCAGTCGTAGATGCCGAGGTTGTCGCGCACGTACTGGTTGCCGCGATCCACCTCGTCGACCACGTGGGGCCCCAGGTCGTCGGCGCCGCGGCCGTACGCCGGATCGACCGAGGTCACCGTCCCGCCGAGCTCGCGAACCTCGGCGGCGAACGAGGCCCCTCCCCCCGGGCAGTCGAGGATGTGGCCCGCCAGGTCGGCGTCCGACAGCTCGAACATCGCCCGGTACTCGGCCAGCGGCCGGGCGCTGATCAGCGGATCGGACCGGTCGGGACCCGGCTTGTCGCTGACGCGGGGGTAACTGCGGGCCGGGGGCTGACTCGCCACGACGCCCGAGGGTACGCTGGCCCGCACGCGATCGAAAGGACCGAAGCCGATGGGACGACACCGCTACCTGCTGGGCGAGGACGACATTCCCGACCGCTGGTACAACATCGCGGCCGACCTGCCGTCGATGCCGCCGCCCCCGCTGAACCCGGGAACCGGCGAGCCGGTGGGCCCCGAGGCTCTGGCGCCGATCTTCCCCGAGAGCCTGATCCTCCAGGAGGTGTCGGCGGAGCGCTGGATCCCGATCCCCGACCCCGTGCGCGAGGTGTACGCCCTCTGGCGGCCGACGCCGCTGCATCGCGCCGAGGGCCTCGAGCGTGAGCTCGGCACGAAGTGCCGGATCTTCTACAAGTACGAGGGCGTCAGCCCGGCGGGCAGCCACAAGCCCAA
>JARFPS010000007.1 GCA_029288175.1 Miltoncostaea sp.
GACTACGAGATCGACGGCTACCACGACGAGATGTTCGCGGAGGACGGCGCGACCCGAGCCGTCTACCAGCGCCTGTCGTCGCGGCTGGACCGCCTCAACGCGCGCCACCTCGACCTGCGCAGCGCGCTCGCCCGCGACGCCTTCCTGGCTCAGGGGATCACCTTCTCGCACGACGGCGCCGAGCGGGCGTTCCCCTTCGACGTGCTGCCGCGCCTGATCGATGCCGACGAGTGGGACCACATCGCCCGCGGGCTCGAGCAGCGCGTGCGGGCCCTGGACGCCTTCGTCAGAGACGTCTACCGGCACCGTCGCGCCATTCACGACGGCGTCATCCCCAACGCCCGGATCGTGAACTCGCCCGGCTACCTCAGGGAGGCCGTGGGCATCACCCCGCCGCTCGGTCGCTACGTGCACGTCGCGGGCATCGACCTGGTCCGGGGCGGCGACGGTCGATGGCTGGTCCTCGAAGACAACCTGCGCAACCCCTCGGGTCTCAGCTACGTGCTGCAGAACCGCGTCTTCATGCGACGGGTCTTCCCCGAGGCGTTCTCCGACTACCGCGTCGCGCCGGTGGGGCAGGCGATCTCGTACCTGCGCGGGGCGCTCGCGGCCTCTTCGCCCGACGGGGAGGCCGAGGCGCGCATCGCCGTTCTCACCCCGGGGCCCGGCAACGCCGCCTACTACGAGCACGCTTTCCTGGCCCAGCAGCTGGGCGTGCCGCTGGTGGAGGGCTCGGATCTGGTGGTGCGCGGCCAGCGCCTGTTCATGAAGACCACGATGGGCCGGGAGCCGATCAACGTGCTCTACCGGCGCATCGACGACGCCTTCCTCGATCCGTCGTGCATGCGCCCGGATTCGCTCCTGGGGGTCGGTGGGCTGCTTCAGGCCTACCGACGGGGACATGTGGCGATCTGCAACGCGCTGGGGAACGGGGTGGCCGACGACAAGTCCGTCTACGCCTACGTCCCCGACCTGATCAGGTACTACACCAACGAGGAGCCCCTCCTCGACCAGGTCCCGACCTTCCTGCTCGACCGCGAGGAGGACCGTGAGCAGGCGCTCGACCGCATGGACGAGCTGGTCGTGAAGTCGGTCGACGGGTCGGGTGGCTACGGCATCCTGATCGGCCCCCATGCCTCGCCCGAGGAGCGCGAGGCCATGTCCCGAAGGGTCGTCGCCGACCCCGGGGGCTACATCGCCCAGGAGACCGTGTCGCTGTCGACCGCCCCCGCCTTCATCGACGGCACCTTCCGTCCCAGGCACGTCGATCTGCGCCCGTTCGTCATGTTCGGGGCCCAGCCGACCGTCGTCCCCGGGGGGCTGACCCGGGTGGCGCTCGAGGAGGGATCCCTGGTGGTCAACAGCTCCCAGGGTGGCGGCGGCAAGGACACCTGGGTCGTCCGATGATGCTCGCCCGCGTCGCCGAGACGCTCTTCTCGGTCGCCCGCGACCTCGAGCGCGCCGAGACCACGGCCCGCCTGCTCGAGGTGACCCACGCCATGGAGCTCGAGACCGGCCAGACCGGCTCCGGGGACTGGGAGACCCTGCTGCGCATTCTGGGCGACCGCGATGCGTTCGCGGCCGACCACCGGACGATCGACGGCGCCGCCGTGGGCTGGCACTTCACCCTCAGCGACGAGAACCCCGGCTCCATCCAGGCCATCGTGGCCCGTGCCCGCAACCGGGCCCGCACGGTGAGAGATCGCCTTTCCACCGAGATCTGGGAGGCGCTCAACGGGTTCTACCTGCAGTTCGCCGACTGGGACGGCTCGCGCATGCAGCGCGAGGGCGTCTACTCCCTGAGCAAGGTCGTGCGACAGCGCAGCTACCTGCTGCAGGGGCTCATCGAGACGACGATGCGCCACGACGACCACTGGACGTTCCTGCGGCTGGGTCGCGCACTCGAGCGGGCCACCCTCAGCTCGCGGCTGGTGGGCGTGCGAGCCGGCGACCTCTCGCAGCCCGCCGGCGCGAATGGCGAGGCGTCCGTGGAGCAGCACCGCTGGGAGTCGCTGCTGCGCGCCGGGTTCGCCGACGAGGCGTATGCCCGCACCCATCCCGAGATCTCACCCCGGGCCGTGGTGCGGTTCCTGGTGCTCGACGAGCGCCTGCCACGCAGCGTGGCGTACGCGCTGAGCATGGTGGAGGAATGCCAGAACAGCCTCATCGCCGACCTCTCGATGGCTCCGGAGGCACCGCCCCTGCAGATCACGCGCAAGGCCCGCGCCTACCTGCACGAGGGCGCCTCGGCCGAGCTGATGATCGATCCGGCGGGCTACCTCCATCGGATCGGGGACTACTGCGCCGAGATCGAAACGTCCATCCGCACGACGTGCTTTGCCGCCGCCTACCGACGCCCGGGGGGTGACTGGGATGCTCAAGCTCAGGGTCAGTCACAGAACTGAGATCCGCTACCCCGGCCCGGTGGTCGAGAGCGTCAACCATGTTCGCCTGACGCCGCGTACCAACGACCGACAACTGGTGCGCGAGGCGCGCCTGACGACCTTCCCCGAGGCCGCCGTCTCCACCTACCGCGACGCCTTCGAGAACGAGGTCGCCTGGTTCCAGATCCACCAACCGCATGACCGCCTGGTCATCGAGTCGCACGCCACGGTCGAGCCCGCGCCGCCGCTTCGCCCCAACACCGCCGCGCTGACGCTCGCATCGTGGGAGGCGCTCGATGCCGCCGACTACCGCGACGAGCTCGCCGACTTCCTGGCGCCCTCCACCCTCGTCAGCTGGGGTGGGGCCATCGACGCGTTCGATCGGGAGCTGGGCATCGAGGCCGGGACCCCCGGCGAGTGGTTGGTGGCGGCCGAGCTGGCCGTCGCGGGGGCCATCGTCTACGCGCCGGGCTTCACACATACCGACACCCCCATCGAGCGGGTGCTGCAGATCCGTCGCGGCGTATGCCAGGACCTGGCCCAGACCTTCATCGCGCTGGCGCGGCGCCGAGGCATCGCCACGCGCTACGTCTCGGGCTGGCTCTGGGAGCCGACGGTGGAGGGCCCCACGGAGAGCCACGCCTGGGCGGAGGCCTTCCTCCCGCGTGCCGGCTGGGTCCAGTTCGACCCCACGCACCCCGATCCGGACCTGACGCGCTACGCGCGCATCGGCGTGGGCCGGGACTACGCCGACGTACCCCCCGTGCGCGGCAGCTACGTGGGGCCGGCGACCGACTCCATGTCGGTCGAGGTCACCGTGGAGCGACTCGACGAGTCGTGAGCGCGCCCGGCAGGACTCGAACCTGCGACCAACTGCTTAGAAGGCAGCCGCTCTATCCATCTGAGCTACGGGCGCATCTCGACCGCACGGTAGCGAAGCGCCCGGCAGCACTCCCAACGCCACCCACCGCCTGAGAGACCGGCCGCTCTCTCGATCCGTGCTCAGGGCCCATCTCGACCGCACGGTGGCGAAGCGCCCGGCAGGACTCCTCCGACCACCCACCGCCCGACAGACCGGCCGCTCTCTCGCGCGGGGCGATCGGCCCCGGAACGACGACGGCCCCGCCGCTCCTTCGAGCGACGGGGCCGTCGGGATCACCGCTGTAGCGAGGTGCTACGAGAGGTACTTGCTCGTGTCCAGACCGTGCTCCTCCATGAGCTTCTGGAACGTCTCGCGCATCTCCTCCGGGTAGTCCGGCAGACCGCCCTCGGCGATGACCTGGTCGGCGCGCTCCTTGATGCGCGGGCCGAAGTCCCAGTCGTCGTCGGCGATGAGACGCTTGATCTCCTTCTCGGGCCACGACACGACGCCCGGGTCGCGAGCGAACTTGGAGGCGAGCTCGTCGATCTCCTCCATGCGGCCCGGCAGCGGCGCCTGCTCCTGGAGCATGCCCTTCTCGCGGAGCGCGTCGTTGACCGCGGGGTCGGGCATCAGCGGCTTGCCGTAGGCACCGTCGTGGAACAGCTTCTCGAACTTCAGCCGCGGACGCTGACCGCCGCCCTTGGGGTCCTCGAGAGGCACGCCGACGGCGTGGGCCCACGTGAACTTGTAGTGGGGCGGGAGTCCGAACGCCTTCTCCACGCCGCCCGGCTTGCGGCCGAACGCCACGAGGATGTTCCCGAGGCCGAGGGCCTGAGTGGTGAGCATCGCCTGGCTGACGGCCAGACCGCTCTCGAAGCGCAGCAGCATCTCGGTGCGCTCCGTGGGGAAGCTCATCAGACGCGGCACGGTCTGCGTCATCGTGAACTCGTAGTTCCAGCCGTGGTACTTGGTGAGCGCGCCGGAGAGGGCGAGCGTCGAAAGACCATCGTTGGCCCGGCCGTACCAGGCGTTGAGGTTCGTGAGCCAGATGATGATGTGCGAGCTCTGGTTCATGATCTGAACGTTGAACCCGGAGACGCACTCCTCGAGCTCGTCCCAGACGTCGCACGTCTCCTTCTGGACGACGATCGCCTCGGTGGCGTTGATGTTGCCCTGGCACGACGAGAGACGACCGGCCTGAAGAATGGTCTGGATCTGCCAGTCCTCAGCCTTCTTGTCCGGGTCGTAGTACCGGATGCTTCGACGGTCCCCGATGGCCTGTAGGACCGGCACGTCCGGGATCTGGCCTGCGCTTACTGACATTAGCCCCCCTGGGGTGGTTCAGCGTCCTTTCGAAAGGGCCGCGGGCGCACCCGCGACGTGGGCAATCTACACGGGATCGGTGGTTCGTGGCGACCGTTGCGAGCGACCTTCGCGTCGCGGAACGAGGGCGCTCCGCCTCGGTTGACGCCGGACCCCTGCCGATCGGCGGCGCGGTCGGTAGGGTGCCTCCCTATGCCGAATCTACTTTTTGTCTCCGCTCCGACCGATCAGGTCATGACCAAGTCCGGTGACCGGGAGCGCTTCCCCGGTACCGACGCCGCCGTCCAGCAGCTCACCGAGGCGGGCTGGGAGGTTCAAACCTGCGATCCCGACTGGCCCAAGCCGCTCGAGGCCGCCCAATCCGGTTCGTACGACGCGGTGCTCGTGTCGTGCTTCCGGTTCGCGCCGCGCTCGCGCGACGCCGCATCCATGCTGTCGCGCATGCAGGAAGCGCCCGTGTACACCGTGGGTGTGCTCCAGAAGGACGAGGCATTCCGCACGATGGCCCCGGACGTGGGCGTCCTGCAGTACGTCAAGGACCTGCCCACTCCCTAGTCGAGCGAGGCGATGGTCGCTCCGTCCCCACCCCGGTGGGGCGGAGCCGGCTCCGCCCGGCTCACCATAGGATGTGACGACAGCTCCTCGCGCACGACCGTGCGCAGGGCTCCGGTTCCGTGTCCGTGGATCACCGTCACCTCCGGTGACCCGGCCGCGCCCGCGCGGTCGACGGCGGCGCGCACCAGAGCGCGCGCCGGCTCGGCCCTCTCTCCCCTGATGTCGATCTCGATGGGCGCCGATGGCCGCGGGGGTGCGCGCGTCTCGTCGGGGGGCTCGTCCGCGCCACGGGGCGCGTCCACCACCTCCAGGCGGTCGAGCGGAACGCGCACGCGGGCGCCTGCCCCCTGCTGCACCTCGGCCTGTCCACCGCGCACCGCCACGACCTCGCCCCGGAAGCCCATCGCCACGTCGACCACGTGGTCCCC
>JARFPS010000075.1 GCA_029288175.1 Miltoncostaea sp.
GGCCCGGGCCATCGAGGCCGACCACACGGCCTCCGAGCTGCGGCTGATGGTCTTCGGCGAGCCCGTGGCGCTACGCCGGGAGCTGCACGTGCCGCTCCAGGTCGACTCCGAGACGGTGGGGGTCGCGAGCTTCGGTTGGAGTGATCCCGAGGCGCTCGACGCCGAGCTGCGCCTGATGCTCGAAGCGCTGTGCGCCCAGGCGACGGTCGGCCTCGCGCGCGCCGCATCGGAGAGGGCGACCTACGAGCGCGAGGCCGTCATCCGCACCGTGCTCGACGCCACGCCCGACATCATCATGCTGGTCGACCCCGAGGGTCGCGTCAGCGTCGCCAACGCCGCCGCCCGCGCGTTCTACCGCGGCCTCGACATCGAGGCGACGGGGGCGTACATCGAGACGCTGAGCGGTCGGCTCGCCGAGCGGACGACCGACCCCGGGGCGTTCCGCGCCGGCGAGGCCGAGGACGATCGGCGCGTGGTCAACGAGTTCGTGCTCGCCGACTCCGGACGCTGCTTTCGCCGCTACATCGCTCCGGTGCGCGACGAGACGGACACCTCCCTGGGCCGCATCGTGGTCTGCCGCGAGGTCACCGAGGAGCGCCGTGCCGAGCGGATGAAGGACGAGATCGTCGCCACCGTCTCGCACGAGCTGCGGACGCCGCTGACCTCCATCATCGGGTACACCGAGCTGCTGGACGAGGAGCTCGGCCCGACGATGGGCGAGGACGACCGCCAGCTCCTGAAGGTCGTGGAGCGCAACGCGCGGCGCCTGCTGACGCTGGTCGGCGACCTGTTGGTCGCCGCGCAGGCGGAGGCCATGGAGCTGGACATCGTGGAGCAGGACTGCGACCTGGTCGCCATCGCGGCCGCCTGCGTGGAGGATGCGCAGCCCGCCGCCGCCGACCGCTCGATCGAGCTGACGCTCGAGGCCCCTCGCCCCGCCATCCTCAGAGGCGACGCAGACCGGCTCGGCCAGGCGATGGCGAACCTGGTCGGCAACGCGCTGAAGTTCACCCCGACCGGCGGAGCCGTGACCGTGCGCGTGCAGGTCGCGGGCCCTGACGCGCGCATCGAGGTGGAGGACACGGGCCCGGGCATCGCCGACCACGAGGTGGAGCGGCTGTTCGACAGATTCTTTCGCGGCGAGAGCGCCGCCGCGGTGGAGACGCCCGGCAGCGGCCTGGGCCTGTCGGTGACCCGTGCGGTCGTCGATGCCCATGGCGGCGAGGTCTCGGTCGACACCGAGCTGGGCCGCGGCACCACCATGATCGTGACCCTTCCGCTCAAGGAACCTGCGAACGACGACGGAGGCGACGCCCGATGAGCGACGGCGACAAGGTGCTGGTGGCCGACGACGACCGCGACATCCTCGAGCTCGTCGCAATGCGCGTCGCCAGGATGGGGTTCGAGCCGATCCGCGCCACCGATGGGGCGCAGGCCTTGGCCGGGGCGGAGACGCATACGCTGGCGGCCGCGGTCCTCGACGTCATGATGCCCAAGTACGACGGCATCGAGGTGACCCGGCGCCTTCGCGACCGGCCGGAGACGGCGTCTCTCCCCATCCTGCTCCTGACGGCCCGATCCCAGGAGGAGGACATCTCCCGGGGCCTGGCGTCGGGGGCCGACGGGTACCTGACGAAGCCGTTCGACCCCGTCGAGTTCCGAGAACGTCTGGTGGCGCTCGTCGAGGACTAGTCGCCGGGAACTCCGATGGCGTCGCCCTTTGAACGCGTAGTCTCATCAATACGTAATCATAAAGCGCTGGTACCTCCGGCTTTCGCGGGTAGAATCCAGGATGACGTTGCGATCGCCGTGCGCAGCATCCAGCGGCAGAAAGAGCGTTCGCGACGGCCCGGCCCCGACTTCTCGAGGACCGCTTGCTCAACGAGGACGGCCCGGAGCCTCCCGGGCTTCTGCAACTGCCCGAGTCCGCCTCCCCACAGGCGGGGCCACCCGATCTGCTCACCGCCGATGAGGCCCGGGCGCTGATCCGCTCCGCGAGCAATCGCGCTCCCACGGGGATCCGCAACCGGGCCCTCATCGCCACCATGTACCGGAGCGGACTCCGGCCCGGCGAAGCTCTGGGGCTGGACATGCAGGACGTGGACATCGAGGCGGGCGTCATCCGCGTGCCCCCGCGAAAGGGCGGGAAGGTGCGACTGGTCGGCGTGGACGAGACCACCCGCAGCATGATCGCCCGGTGGCTGGACCGCCGCGAGAAGCGCGGCATCCCCGCGACCGGCAGGTTGTTCTGCACACTCGCCGGCGATCCGCTGAAGGCCGCATATGTGCGTGAGCTGCTTCCTCGGCTGGCCCGCAAGGCGGGCATCGACAAGCGCGTGCACCCGCTCGGCCTGCGCTACGCCAACGCCGCCGAGCTGTCCCTGGAGGGGTTCCCCACGGTGCTGATCGACCGGCACCTCGGCGTGGCCATCACCGCCAGTGCCCGTCGCTACCAGCCCGAGTTCGCGCCGGAGGAGGTCGTGACCGCGGTCGCCTCCCGGCAGTGGGAGCTCTGAGAGGGCCCTCCCGCGCGCCCGCTCGGGTCTGATCGCCCCGAGGCGCCGCCGCTCATATCGGCCCGTCCTCCGCCGATGCGGGACCCGTGGCCCGCCGCCTTGCGCTCCTCGCCGTGCTCGCCCTCGCCCTGCTGGTGCCCTCCGCCGGGCTGTCGGCGGCCGGACTGCCGCCCGAGCTTCCCCGCGACAGCTGGGTGCCGAACGACACGGTCAGCGCGGTCGCCCAATCCGGTGACCAGGTGTTCCTGGGCGGTGCGTTCTCGCGGTTGAGCCCTCCCACGGGCAGCGGCATCGCGTTCGCGACGGGAAGCGGGGCGCGCGACACGGGATACCCGGAGGTGGGCGGAGGGCCCGTCTACGCCGTGGAGCCCGACGGCGTCGGGGGGTGGTACATCGGAGGCGACTTCAGCGTGGTCGGTGGTCAGCCGCGCCAGCGCCTGGCCCGCATACTCCCCGACAAGTCCGTCGACCCCTCCTTCAACCCCGGCGCCAACGGCCAGGTCAACGCCCTCGCCCTCTCGGGGTCCGTCCTCCACGTCGGCGGCACCTTCTCGGGCGCGGGCGCGATCGGCGGCCAGAATCGCGCCAACGTCGCGGCCATCGACACCGCAACCGGTCAGGTGACCGACTGGAACCCGGGGGGCGGCGGCATCGTCCACGCGCTCGCCGTCGATTCCGGGCACGTCTACGTGGGCGGGACCGGCGTGCGGCGTCACGTCGTCGGGCAGGACGGGGCGGACGCCGGCTGGGAGCCCCGCCTTCCGAGCGACGGCGTGGTGCGCGACATCGCCGTGGCGGGCTCTCAGGTGTACCTGGCGGGCGACTTCGAGGGCTCCATGAACGGCCAGCAGCGCCGGCACCTGGCCCGGGTCGCCGCCGCCGACGGCGCCATCGACGCCGCCTGGAACCCCGATCCGAACAACCAGGTGCTCGCCGTGGAGGTCAGCGGATCGACCGTCTACATCGGCGGCACCTTCCAGGGCCCCGATGCGCTCAACGGGGGGGTGAGCCGTTCGCGGCTCGCGGCCGTCAACGCGACGGACGGCGCCGTCACCGCCTGGAACCCCACGGTCGTGGGAGACGCCCCCGTCAACGTGTCGCGCGTCCGGGACCTCGTGGCCGTCGGGGGCACGGTCTACGTCGGCGGCACCTTCACCTCGATCGCCGGTGCCGAGCGCTCGGCCCTCGCGGCGATCGACGCCTCGAGCGGCGCCGCGACGTCGTGGGCTCCGGATCCCGACCGTGAGGTCGCCGCTCTGGCAGTCAGTGGCGGCACGCTGTACACGGGGGGAGAGTTCCTCGGCGCCGGGGGGGTCGCGCGCACGTACGTCGCGGCGATCGACGCCCGCACCGGCGAGCCCACCGAGTGGGACGCCAGCGACGGGCAGCCCTGGGTGAGCGGCATCCGCGTGAACGCCATCGAGGCGACGGGCGGGGCCGTGTACCTCGGGGGCAACTTCGACCAGATCGGCAGCGCCGCCCGCCCGGCGCTCGTCAAGGTCGACGAGCTGACCGGGAACCCCGACGCGGGATTCGATGCGCAGGTGGGCAACGGCTTCGGGACCCCGGGCGTGGGTTCGCTCGCCTCCGGCGGGTCCTCGCTCTACGTGGGCGGCGGGCCGGCCACGGGGTTCGACTCGCTGGCGGGCAGATCGGTCGACAACCTCGGGGCCGTGGCGCTCGCCGACGGCGCCGATGCCATGGGCGCGGGCCCGTGGGGCGCCAACAGCACCGTCAACGATCTCGCCGTGGACGGTGGGGTGCTGTACGCCGTGGGCGACTTCACCGCGGCCGGCGGCGCCACGCGCCGGCGAGCGGCGGCCATCAGCACGGCAAGCGGGGGGGCGACCGGTTGGAACCCCGACATCAACGCCTCGGCCAAGGCGATCGCGGTCGACACGTCGACCGTGTTCGTGGGAGGGGCGTTCACGACGGTCAACGGCGGCGCGCCGCGGGCTCGGCTGGCTGCGCTCAATCGCACCAACGGGCTCGCGACGCCCTGGAATCCGGCGCCGACGGCCAACGTCACGGCGCTGGCCCTCGGCGACGAGAACCTGTTCGTGGGCGGCGCCTTCGATGAGATCGACGGCGACGCCGGAAAGGCCCACCTCGCGGCCTTCGCCCTCGGGGACCTCACGCTCGAATCGTGGGACCCGGACATGAGCCCCGGTGGATTCGTCAATACTCTTGACACGAGCTCGGGCGCCCTCGTCGCCGGAGGCCGCTTCTCGGCCGTCGGCGGCCTGCCTCAGGCCCATGTGGCCGTCTTCGGGCAGGGCGTGGCCCCCGTGGTGGCGCTCGGCGCGGTCGCGCCTCTGGGGCAGACCTCCGTGGGCCTCAACGGCACCGTCGACCCCCGCGGAGAGGCGACCAGCTATCACTTCGAATGGGGGCCGACCCCCGCCTACGGCGACGAGGGCCCGACGGTGTCGGCCGGATCCGGCAACGGCCCCGTCGCCGCCAACGCCGGCATCGAGGGCCTCACCGCCGGGCAGACCTACCACTACCGCCTCGTGGCGACGTCGGTCGCGGGCACCTCGGCCGCCGCGGGCACCTTCACGACGCCCGCCGGGACGGCGGGGCCGGGCCCGAAGACCACCGTGGCCCCGGCCGGCGACATCACCGCGACATCGGCGCGGCTGAGCGGAACCGTCGATCCCGAGGGGCAGCCCTCGACCTGGCGCTTCGAGTGGGGCACCGACCCCGACGACCTGACGGAGGCCACCCCTGAGGCCTCCGCGGGCTCGGGATCGGGCGCGGTGCAGGTCGAGACCGCGATCGGGGACCTCGCGCCGGCCACCGAGTACCACTACCGCCTGTCGGCGACCTCCGCGCGGGGAACCAACACGAGCGCCGGCAGCTTCGTCACGGCGGCCGAGAGTCTCGGCCCGGGACCCGTGCCGACCCTGCTGCCGGCGACCGGCATCGGCGAGACGGGGGCGACGCTGAACGCCACCGTCGATCCCCGCGGCGCCGCGACCACCTACCGGTTCGAGTACGGCCCGACGGTCGCCTACGGCAGCTCGACGCCCACCCTGACCCTGCCGGCCGCCGACGATCCGGTCGGCGTCCTCGAGACCCTGCGAGGCCTGGCGCCCGGAACGACCTACTTCGTGAGGCTCGTGGCCACCTCGGCCGCGGGCGAGAACGCGGTGACCGGATCTTTCGCCACCTTCTCCCCGCAGGGTGGCCCGGGGCCCGGCACGACCGCGCTGCCGCCGCTCGGGCTCACCGAGACGACCGCGATCCTGAACGGCATGGTCGACCCGCGCGGCAAGGCGACGGTCTACCACTTCGAATGGGGCCCGACGCCCTTCTACGGCAATCTCACCCCGGTGATGAACGCCGGGGTCGGCAGCGGCTTCGCGCCGGTCCGGGCGCCGATCGGCGGCCTGAGCGCGAACACCCGATACCACTTCCGTCTTGTGGCCACCTCCGCATCGGGCACCACCGCGTCGGGTTCGACGTTCGTGACCCCGAGCAGCGTGCCGGGGGCGCTCGCTCCCGTCGCCGCGCCGGGCGGCGGTGCCGCCCCGACGCCCGCCGCGCCGGTCCCCGTCAGCGGCCCGGCGCCGATCGGATCGCCCCGACGCGTGCCGCGCAAGCTCGTCGCCCGAGCCGGCGGAGGGCGGCTGCGGTGCCGAGGGCGTGTGTGCCGCGCTCCCCGCAGCGTCCGCGTGCTGAAGGGCACGGCACGGCCGCCCAAGGGCGTGCGACGCGTGACGGTGCGCCTCCTCCGCAAGGTGCGGGTACGGGTCCCGGCTCGGCGGGCGAAGACCTCCAACGCCCGGGCGCGGCGGGTGACCCGGTGTCAGGTGCTCGTGCGCCACAGGGTCGTGCGGCTCCGGACGTGTCGCCGTGCGGGGCGGACGTGGGTACGCGCCAAGCGTTCAGGAATTCGCTGGAATGTGGTGGTACCTCGGCGTCTCGCGCGAGGAAATTGGGTCATGACTGTCAGGTTGCATCCCAAAGCGCGTGCCTACCGCTCTTCCAAGCTTCGGAGGGTGATCAGGGTTCGATAGCGTCGCCGGGCGATCCCGTCCCCTGCCCGGAGCACCGCCAGGCCGTGAGGCAGAAG
Source organism: Miltoncostaea sp. (assembly GCA_029288175.1). Taxonomy (GTDB): domain Bacteria; phylum Actinomycetota; class Thermoleophilia; order Miltoncostaeales; family Miltoncostaeaceae; genus JARFPS01. The sequence continues at coordinate 6,595 of JARFPS010000075.1, forward strand.
CCTCTTTTCCGCATCCTCTTCACCGCCGTCATCGTCGCGGTGCTGCTGGCGACGGCGGCCGCGACGCTCGCGGCGGTCGATCACGTGCGGAGCGAGCGGGACCGCCAGCAACGTCAGTTGTCCGACGCGATCACCAGTCGCCTCGCACAGAACATCGACGGCACCGCCAACCGCATCGAGGGCGTGCGGGGCCTGTTCGAGGCGACCGACTCGGTCTCCCGTCAGGAGTTCGCCGACTTCACCGAGCGCTTCGTCACCGAGGACGACCCCCTCATGTTCATCGCCTGGAACCCGCGCGTCGGGGCCGAGCGGCGAATGGCGTTCGAGAACCGCACCGGCCGGCCGGTCACCATCCCCGGCACCAGTGAGCCGGTGCGCGGCGCTCAACCGTCGTTTCCCGTCACGCTGATCTCGCGCGGCTTTCAGGAGCACGTCGGGGCGGATCCCAACGCCGAGAGCGTTCGGGCCGCGGCGCTGCGACGGGCGGACGACACCCGCCAGACCCAGGTGAGCGGCAAGATCACCCTTCGCGACAACACCGAAGGGGTCATCTTCGCCACGCCGGTGTACGAGCGTCGCGCCAACGGCACGGCGGTCCTGCGCGGCTACGCCACGGGCGCCTACGACCTGGACGCGCTCCGCGAGAGCGTGCTCGGCGACTTCCCGACCGACGCGGGGATCCGCATCAGCAACGGGAACGGTGAGCTGATCTCGAGCGGGGGCCAGATCGGCGACGGCGCCGAGAAGGGCACGCTCGAGGCCGCGAGCGGCCCCTGGCTCGTCGAGGTCGACGACGGAGGGGTCTCCCCGATCCTTCCGCTCATGATCGCCTTCGGCGGTCTCCTGCTCGCCGCCCTGGTGGCGACCACGGTGCTCGCCGTCCGCCGCCGGGAGAGCCTCGCGCTCGCCGGCCGGGCCAACGCCGAGGGGCGTCTGGCGTCCCTGCTGGCCCGGTACGAGTCGATTCTCGCCGCGGCGGGCGAGGGGATCATCGGCGTCGACCGTCAGGGCAAGGCCACGTTCGTGAACCCCGCCGCCGCCCGCCTGCTGAGGCGACCCGCCGACGCGCTCCTGGGGCGTGACGCAGGGTCGTTCTTCCGCCCGTCCGAGCCCGCTGACGGCGAGCACGACGACCTCATCGAGACCGCGATCGACACCGGAGACCTCCAGCAGAGCGACGAGGTCGTGGTCGAGCATGATGACGGGCAGGCGGTGCCGATGGAGCACACCGCCGCTCCGCTGGTGGAAGAGGGCGAGACCGTGGGCGCCGTCGTGAGCTTCCGCGACATCACGGCGCGGCGCGAGCTCGAGGAGCGGACCCGCCGCTCGCTCGAGGAGGCCGAGCAGCGGGCGGCGATCGATCCGCTGACCGGGCTGGCCAACCACCGAACCTTCCACGAGCGCCTGTCGGCCGAGGTGGAGCGAGCGCGTCGCCATGGCCGCGACCTTTCGCTGGTCGTGATGGACCTCGACCACTTCAAGCTCGTCAACGACACCCACGGCCACCAGGAGGGCGACCGTCTGCTCGCCGAGGTCGCGCGGGTCATGACGGGCGAGGTCCGAGCCGGCGAGTTGCTGGCCCGCGTCGGCGGCGAGGAGTTCGCGATGATCCTCCCGGAGGCCGACGAGATGGACGCCTACCAGGCCGCGGAGCGGATCCGTGTCGCCGTCAGCGCCGCCCATTTCCAGCCCTTCGGCCGCATCACGCTCTCGGGTGGGGTCTGCGGCCTCGACCAGGCCCAGGACGCCGACCGCCTCTATCGCCTGGCGGACGGCGCGCTCTACTGGGCCAAGAACCACGGGCGCGACGCCGTTTTCCGGTACTCGCCCGAGGTCGTCGAGGCACTGTCGGCCGAGGAGCGGGCCAACCGTCTGCAGCGTGAGCAGGCGCTGATGTCGATCCGCATCCTCGCCCGGGCGGTCGACGCGAAGGACTCCACCACGCGACTCCACTCCGAGCGCGTTGCCGAGCTGTCGGCCGAGATCGCCTCGCGCCTGGGCTGGCCCGAGGACCGTCAAGAGCTGCTGCGGGAGGCCGGCCTCGTCCACGACGTCGGAAAGATCGGCATCCCCGACGCGATCCTCTTCAAGCCCGAGCGGCTCACCGCGGAGGAGTACGCCACCGTGCAGCAGCACGCCGCGCTGGGTGCGCAGATCGTCGCCGAGGCTCTGTCGACCGAGCAGATCTCGTGGGTGCGTGCGCACCACGAGCGCTGGGACGGCTCCGGCTACCCCGATCGGCTCGAAGGCTTCGACATCCCCGAGGGCGCACGCATCATGGCCCTCGCCGACGCTTGGGACACGATGATCACCGAGCGGCCCTACAAGCCGCCGATCTCTCCCGAGGACGCCATCGCCGAGTGTGAGCGCTTCGCCGGGAGCCAGTTCTGGCCGGCGGGCGTGCAGGCGCTGGCGGCGACGGTCGGGGTGGTGGTATGCGACTGAGGGAGCACGCCCTGGCCGTGGGCCTGGTACTGGGAACGCTCGTCGCCGTCCTGTTCCTGGCGGTGGCCGTCGCGCTCTTCAACTCGTCGGACGATCCGGACAGGCCCTTCGTCATCTCGCTCGCCACCCCCGAATCGCCGATCGCGGCGGGTCCGCCGCCGGTCCTGGCGCCGCCTTCCAGCGTGGCGCGCCCCTCCGATCCTGAGCCCGGCCCGACCGACGCGTCGCCCGCGCCCGTCCCGGTTGCCTCCGCCCCGGCTGCGCC
>JARFPS010000187.1 GCA_029288175.1 Miltoncostaea sp.
GCCAGGACCGCCGCGATGCAGGCCGCGCGTCCGAACGCTGCGAGGGACGGCGAGGCAAGGCGATACGCGGTCAACGGCGGCTCCGATCCAGCCGTCGATCCTACCGCGGAGCCCCGGATTTACGGGTGCGTGACACGTGTGCGGCGCGCGCGGGCAGCATGCGTTCGTGTCTCGTTCACGTTCCCTCCGCCCGGCCGTCGCCCTGCTCGTCGCGGGTGGCGTCGTGTTCGCCCTGCTGGGTTGGCGTGTACTCGACTTCGAGCGCACCGAGCGGGAGCGCCGCGCCGCCCGCGACGCGGGTGTGGCCGTGGCACGCGGCAAGGCCGACGCCGACCGCCTGGCACGCACGCCGCGCGGGCGTCCGCTCGAGAGCTGGCGCCTGGAGCCCTTTGCACCCCGCACCAACCAGGCGGATCCTGCGGAATCGGCCTACTGGGACCGCCTCCGCCGTGCCGCAGCGCTGGAGGGGCAGCCGCTCGAGGCGCTCGCGCAGTACGAGGCCCTCCTGCACCCGTCGATGCCGACGTGGGTCAGGGACGTCGCCTCGCTCCGCATGGGGGCCCTGCTGAACGGACAGAAGCGGTTCGAGGAGTCGCGTCGCCATCTGGCTCGCGCCGCCGAGGCGAGCCCGCTCTTGATCGGTGTCTCGGACGAGCGTGTGCGTTTCAGCGCGCTCGGCCTCCTGGCGCTGGACGGTGCTACGCGGGGAGACGGTACGGCGCTGCGCCGCTTGCTCGACGAAGGCGAGGACGGAGCACGCTTGGAGCAGGGGGGCACGCAGGGTGCGGCAAGCTCCATCCGCACCTGCGACATGGTCCTCGGCAAGCTGCGCTGGAAAGGTGTGCTGCCGTCGGATCGGCGTCGCCTCGAGGACGCCAGCGCGCGGGCCTCCCGCGGACAGCAGCTCCTCGAGTCACTCGGGGATCGCGACCTCGCGCTACGCGACGACGCACTCGCCTGGCGCAACAACGAGCGCCTCGCGCTCTTCCCGCTCACCGCACTCATCGAGCCGCCCTTGCCGGGCACGGAGCGCGGCTTCGATCTCGTCGCCGTACCCGACGACACGATTCCCCGACCCGGCGCCCTGCGCCTCGAACCGCCGCTGGCGAACGTGCTCGTGGTGCCGCGGGCGACGTCCGAGGTCACGGGGCTCGGCGCGTGGCTTGCGCTCGCGCTCGGGCTCGGACTGCTTGCGTACGGCATCGGGACCGTCGTGGCCGTACGCGGTTGGCAGCGCAGCCAGCGCGCAGCCGACCAGCAGGCCGACTTCACGGCCGCGGTCAGCCACGAGATGAAGACCCCGATCGCGTCCGTGCGTGCCATGGCCGAGCTGCTCGCCGATGCCCCGGAGGGCGACGCGGAGCGGACGCGGCGTTACGGCGAGCGCATCGACCGCGAGATGCAGCGCCTGGGTGCGACCGTACGCAACGTGCTCGACGCGGCGCACATCGAGCGCGGCACCCTGCCCGTGCATCCCGCGCCCGGCGATCCGGCGGCCCTGCTCGAGCGCTTGGGCCGCAGCGTCCGACCGTCGCTCGAAGCCCGTGACTTCGAGTTCGTCGTGGCCGTCGAGGAAGCCTCCGACCCGATTCCGTTCGACAGCCAGGCCATCGAGGGCGTGTTGCTCAACCTCATCGACAACGCCGCGAAGTTCTCGCGCGAGCACAAGTCGATCGAACTGCACGGCGCCCCGGCGCCGGGTGGCGGCTACCGCATCACCGTGCTCGATCGCGGCGTGGGTCTCGGCTCGGTGAACCCGAACGAGCTCTTCGGACGGTACAACCGGGGGGCGGCCGCCCGTGAGGGCGCCGTGCCCGGCGTGGGGCTGGGCCTCCACATCGCACGACAGGTCGTCGATGCGCATGGGGGGCGGCTCACCGCCCGGAACCGACCGCGCGGTGGTGCGGTCTTCGAACTCGTCCTCCCCGGAATCTCCGCCCGATGAACGCCGCCCGCATCCTGCTCGTGGAAGACGACGAGAGCCTCGGCTTCGCCCTCGTCGATGCGCTCGAGCGGGAGGGACACCGTCCCACGTGGGCGCGCGAGGGGCCGGTCGCGCTGCGCCATGCGCTCGACGAGCCGTGGGACCTCGTGATCCTCGACCTGATGCTGCCGGGCATGGACGGCTACGAGATCTGCCGCCGCGTGCGCGCGGCGGGCATCGACGTTCCGATTCTCATGCTGACGGCGCGCGCCCGCGAGGAGGACCGCGTCCAGGGGCTCGACCTCGGTGCGGACGACTACGTCGTCAAGCCCTTCGGTCTCAAGGAGCTCATGGCCCGCGTGCGGGCCCGCCTGCGCGCGCGCAAGCCGCTGGCGCCTGAAGTCGTCGACGTCGGCGACGCGCGCGTGGACATGGCGGCGATGACCGTCACGCGCGATGGCGCATCCGTGGCGCTCACGAAGCTCGAGGCCGGCGTGCTGGCGCTCTTCCTGGCCAACCCGGGCGAGGTGCTGCCGCGCGGCCGCTTCCTCGACGAGGTCTGGGGCTATCACCGCCATCCCACGACGCGCACCGTGGACATGCACGTCGCGCGCGTGCGCGAGAAGCTGGGCGACGCCGGCGCGACCCCGCGCTTCATCCGCACCGTGCATGGTGTCGGTTACAGGTTCGATCCCTAGCCGCGATCTCGCCGATGCGGTAGCCTCCGCACCCTCATGGACCTACCCGTCCAAGGCTGGATCGCGCTGGGCACCCTCGTGGCGGCCACGACGCTCTTCATCACGAAGAAGCTGCCGATCATCGTCACGGCGCTGGCGATCCCCGTGGTGCTCTACGCCACGCGCGTCTTGCCCGACGCGAAGGATGCCCTCAAGGGCTTCGGCAGCCAGGCGGCACTCGCGATCGCCGCGGTGTTCGTCCTCGGGGCGGGCCTCAAGGAGTCCGGTGTCGCCACGTTGATGGCGCGCGGGCTGCAGCGCGTCGGTGGCAAGAGCGAGCCCGTGCTCGTCGCCCTGCTGATGATCGCCTGTGGACTGCTCTCGGCGGTGATGAGCAATGCAGCCGTGGTGGCCATCCTGCTGCCGGTCGGCCACTCGCTCGCGCAGCGCGCCGGCGTCGCCTCGTCGCGC
>JARFPS010000191.1 GCA_029288175.1 Miltoncostaea sp.
TGTGTATAAGAGACAGGGTCAGGGGCAGGCGGTGCTCCTTCGCGACGCCTCCGGGCATGCGGTGCTCGTGGACGCAGGTCCGCCCGGCCGCCCGGCCGCGGTGGTGAGGGGCCTCGTGGGTCTTGGGGTCCGACGCCTGGACGCCCTCGCCCTGACGCACCCGGCCTTGGACCACGTCGGCGGCGCGGGCGCGCTGCTCGACCACGTCGAGATCGATCGCCTCCTGGTCCCCCCGCTGCCGCTCGGAGAGCCTCATCCGCCGACGGTGGACGCCATCGAGGACGCGCGGTCCCGTGGCGTGGACGTGCTGCGCGTCCGGGCGGGCGACGCTCTGCGGGTGGGCGGCTGGTCGCTGGCCGTGTTGTGGCCCCCTCGGCGGCTTCCGGCAGGCCTCGACCCCAATCGGGGGAGCATGGTGCTGCGGGCGTCGTCAGGCGGGTGGAGTGCCCTGCTGGCGGCCGACGCGGAGAGCCCCACCCTCGCCCCTCTGGCGAGCGGATCGGTCGACGCGCTGGTGGTGGGTCACCACGGGTCGGAGGACCCGGGGCTGGCCGACCTGCTCGGTCGCCTGCGCCCGGCCGTGGGCCTGATCTCGGTCGGGGCCGGCAACCGATTCGGGCACCCCCACCGGCGCACGCTGCGGACTCTGCGCGAAGCCGGCGTGTCGACGTACCGCACGGACCGCGACGGGGCGCTGGTCGTGCGGCGCCAGGCGGGTCGCGTCGTCGTCGCCCGCAGCCGGTAGCATCGCCGGGCGATGAGCGCCCCCGTCATGGCCGCTCCTGGGGGCTGTCCATGAGCAGCGCCCGGGACGCGCTCAAGCCCGCGTACCTCGTCTACGGCGAGGACCGCGCACGCGTGCAGATGTGGGTGCGTCGCCTGACGGTGCGCCTGGCAGAGGAGGGCGGACTGCCCCCCGAGCGGCTCGCCGCCGAGGAGACCGGCGGGCACGAGGTCGTGGACGCGGCCCAGGCGGTGGCGCTCGCCGGGGTCCGCGGCATCGTCGTCGACGGCGTCGAGCGGTGGCGGAAGGGCGACGTGGCGCCCCTGGTCGAGTACCTGGCGGTGCCGAATCCGGCCACGTGCCTTCTGCTGACGGCCGACAAGGCGCCCTCGAAGGATCTTCTGGAGGCCGTCTCCGCGGTGGGCATGGTGGAGCACGCGGGGCCGGAGCTGTCGGGGTCCCGCGCCGCGCAGCGCCGCGGTCGGGCCACCTGGCTGTCCGAGCAAGCGGTGAAGGAGGCCGAGCGTCTCGGAAAGGAGCTCCCCCCGCGGGTGGCGCGCCATCTGGTGGACCGGGTCTCCGAGGAGCGCGCCGGAGCCGTGGCGACCGCGCTCGAGGTGCGCACCGAGGTCGCGAAGCTCGTCGCGTACTGCGGCCTGGATCCGATCGACACCGATGCTGTCGACGCCGTCACCCCGGCCCACCCCGAGGCGCGCTCCTACGAGCTCGCCGACGCGATCACCGAGGGCGATCGCACACGGGCCTACGGGCTCTTGCAGGACATGGCCAGCGGCGCCGACCCCCAGAACCCGAACGCCGTGCAGGCGGCGCTGGGGCGTCACTTCCGCTCGGTGGCGGAGGCGCAGGACATCGGGCCGCGACCGAGCGCCGAGGAGGTGACCGCGCGCACCGGGGTTCAGGGGTTTCCGGCGCGGAAGATCGCGGATCAGGCGGCGGCGCTGCCGCCGGGCGCCGGGGCGTCGGCGCTCATCCGCCTCGCGGCGGGCGAGCTGGATCTTCGCGTCAACCACCTGGCCCAGCTCGGGCGCTCGCGGGACGACGGGTCGCGCATGATGCTCGAGGCGATCGCGCGCGATCTCCTGGAGATCTGCGCCCCGCGTCGGGGCGTCACGGCCTGAGCCAGGGCAAGGGTTCCCCGGCCCGGGCTCCGGTGTCGCTACTCGGCGGTCGAGCCCGCCACGATGCGCGAGAGCTGCCGCTTCTTGCGGGCGGCGGCGTTCTTGTGCATCACGCTCTTGGTCGCGGCGCGGTCGAGCAGTTGCTCCAGCTCGCGCGAGCGCGCGGCGAGCGCGTCCGCGTCGCCGGCCTCCGCGGCTTCCTCGACGCGGCGGAACAGCGTCTTGATCGAGGATCGGTAGCGCAGGTTCGCCGTGCGACGCTTCTCGTTCTGACGGATGCGCTTCTCTTGCTGCTTGCTGTTCGCCACGTGCCTCTCGCTCCCGGTGTCGGCCAGCGCGGGATGTTAGTACACCCGGGCGCATGGCGAACGTGAGCGGGCGCGACGTGAGCGGGCGCGACGGGGGAGGGCGCCTGCGGCGCTCGACGGCGATCTTCTCGCTGTGGACCGGCGTCAGCCGCATCCTGGGGCTCGTCCGCGAGATCGTCGCCGCGGCCCTGTTCGGCACGCAGGGGGCGATCAACGCCTTCGTGATCGCGTTCCAGGTTCCGAACCTCCTGCGCAGCCTGGTCGCCGACAGCGCCCTGTCGGCCGCGTTCGTGCCCGTCTACACCGAGCTGCAGGAGAAGGGCCGCCACCGGGACGCGCAGCGGCTGGTCGGGGCCATGGTGGGCCTGATCGGCATGGGCCTCGGCGCGATCACCCTGGTCGCAATCATCGCGGCGCCCTGGTTCATGCCGTTCTTCGCTCCGGGCCTGCCCGACGACCTCGTCGACGAGGCGGTGCGCCTGTCCCGGCTGATGTTCCCGATCGTCGTGCTGCTGGGGCTCACCGGCCTGGCCATGGCCGTGCTGCAGGCGCACGGGACATTCGGCCCCACGGCCTTCGTGCCGGTGTTGTGGAACGGCATCATCATCGCCTCGCTCGCGGTGGTCGCGCCATTCCTGCCCGACGATCAGCAGATCACCGTCTACGCCGTGGGCATCCTGCTCGGCACGGTGGCCCAGCTGCTGTTCCTGGTGCCCTACGTGCGCGAGATCGGGCGCTTCCGGCCGGCTTTGCGGTTGGGCCCCCACGTGAAGCGGGTCGTCATCCTGATGCTGCCGGTCACCGTCGGCCTCGGGCTGATCAACGTCAACCTCTCGGTGGACGCCATCTTCGCCACCCTGGTCGACGATCAGGCCCCGCGCGCCATCGACGCGGCCTTCCGCCTGTATCTGCTCCCCCAGGGGGTCTTCAGCGTCGCCGTCGCGACGGTCCTCTTCCCGACGATCTCCCGCCTTGCCGCCAGGGACGACGTCGACGGGGTGCGCGACACGGTGGCGAAGGGGCTGCGTCACATCTTCTTCGTGCTATTGCCGGCCTCGGCTCTGCTGATGGTGCTGGCCGAGCCGATCGTGCGACTGGTGTTCCAGTGGGGGGCCTTCGACGCGGAGAGCACCGAACTCACCTCCGAGGCGCTGCTGGCGTTCTCGCTGGGCCTCGTCTTCAACGGCGCGAGCCTGTTGATCATCCGGGCGTTCTTCAGCCTCCAGCAGCCCTGGCGGCCGACGGCGGTCGCAGCTCTGGGCGTCGTGCTCAACGTGGTGCTCGACGCCCTCCTCTACCAGCCGCTCGGCATCGCGGGCATCCCGCTGGCCACCTCCATCGTGAGCCTGGTGACCTTTCTCGTACTGCTCTGGATGCTCGCTCGCGAGCTGGGTGGGATCGAGGGTGAGTGGGTTCTCGACGGCTTCCTTCGCAGCTTCATGGCGAGCGCCGCCTTCGCCCTCTTGGCGTGGAGCACCTGGACCGTGCTCGACGACGCGCTCGGGCGGGGTCTCCTCGGCCAGGTGGTGGCGGTGGGTGGCGGTGCGGCGGCGGGGGCGCTGGCCTACATCGCCGCGGCCCAGGCCTTCGAGATGCCGGAGCTCCGATCGGTGGCGCGCCTCCGGCGGCCGCTACGATAGTCACGATGGAGCAGGGGCTGATCCGGAACTTCTGCATCATCGCCCATATCGACCACGGCAAATCGACGCTTGCCGATCGGATCCTTCAGACGACGGAGACCATCGCGGAGCGCGAGATGCGCGACCAGGTGCTCGACTCCATGGACCTGGAGCGCGAGCGCGGCATCACCATCAAGGCGCAGGCCGTGCGCGTGCCCTACCGGGCGGCCGACGGTCGCACGTACCAGCTCAACCTGATCGACACTCCCGGCCACGTCGACTTCTCGTACGAGGTGTCGCGCAGCCTCGCCGCGTGCGAGGGCGCGCTGCTGGTGGTCGACGCCAGCCAGGGCATCGAGGCGCAGACGCTCGCCAACGCCTACCTGGCCATCGAGGGGGACCTGGAGCTGGTGCCGCTGGTCAACAAGATCGACCTGCCCGCGGCGGAGCCCGAGGAGCACGCGCGGGCCGTCGCCGAGCTGATCGGCGGCACGGCCGATGAGGTGCTGCGCGTGTCGGCCAAGACGGGGGAGGGCATCGACGAGGTGCTCGAGGCGATCGTGGAGCGCGTACCGCCTCCGCGGGGCGACGGCCAGGCCCCGGCGCGGGCGCTGATCTTCGACTCGGTCTACGACCAATACCGCGGCGTCGTGGCCTTCATCCGCGTGGTCGACGGATCGCTTCCGCGCGGCGCCAAGCTGCGCGCCATGCAGACCGGGCTGGTCTTCGCGGCCGAGGAGATCGGCTACCTGGCCCCCGAGATGACGCCCACCGAGGGGCTGGGCGCCGGCGAGACCGGCTACCTGGTGACGGGCCTCAAGAACCTCGGCGACCTGCGCGTGGGCGACACGCTGACGCTCGACGCGGAGCCGGCGTCGGAGGCGCTGCCGGGCTACCAGGAGGCCAAGCCGATGGTCTTCTGCGGGCTGTTCCCGGTCGACTCCGACGACTACCCCGGGCTGCGGGACGCGCTCGAGCGCCTGTCGCTGAACGACGCCTCGCTGGTGTGGGAGCCCGAGACCTCACAGGCCCTCGGATTCGGCTTCCGGTGCGGTTTCCTGGGGCTCCTCCACATGGACATCGTGCGCGAGCGCCTGGAGCGCGAGTACGACCTCGATCTGCTCACCACGACGCCCAACGTCGAGTACCAGGTGCACGACGTGCGGGGCGAGGTGCAGCAGGTGCGCTCGCCCGTGGACCTTCCCGACCCGAACGACATCGAGAGCATCGAGGAGCCCTACGTGCGGGCCACGATCATCGTGCCGCACGACCTGGTGGGCGCGGTGATGGGCCTGTGTCAGGACCGACGCGGCACCTTCGTGACCATGGAGGCCATCGAGCAGCGCCAGCAGATCGTCTACGACCTGCCGCTCGCCGAGGTCGTGCTCGACTTCTACGACCAGCTCAAGAGCCGCACCCGCGGCTACGGATCGCTGGACTACGAGCCCATCGGCGATCGCAGCAGCCCGCTGGTCAAGCTCGACATCCTCCTCGCCGGGGACCCCGTCGACGCCCTGTCGCAGATCGTGCATCGCGACGTCGCCTACGTGCGCGGCAAGAACCTCGTGGAGCGCCTGCAGAAGACCATCCCGCGGCAGATGTTCGAGGTGCCGATCCAGGCGGCCATCGGCGGCCGCATCGTCGCCCGCGAGACCGTGAAGGCCAAGCGAAAGGATGTGCTCGCGAAGTGCTACGGCGGCGACATCAGCCGCAAGCGCAAGCTCCTGGAGCGCCAGAAGGAGGGCAAGAAGCGCATGAAGCAGGTGGGGGCCGTGGAGGTCCCCCAGGAGGCGTTCCTGTCGGTGCTCGAGATCGGTTCCGATGACTGAGCCGGTTCGTCATCTCTACGTCCACCTGCCGTTCTGCGCCTCGCGCTGCGGCTACTGCGCTTTCGTGGTCGAGGTGGGGGGGCTGGGATCCCGCGACGACTACCTGGAGGCCCTGACCGCCGAGCTCGAGATGGAGGCGCATCGACTCGGCGCGATCGAGACCGTGTTCCTCGGCGGGGGGACGCCCACCTTGATGCGCCCGCGCCGTCTGCGCGAGCTGCTCGACCGCGTGCGCCCCCTGCTGGCGCCGGGCGCCGAGGTGACGGTGGAGGCCAACCCGGAGACCGTCGACGGCGCCCAGCTCGTGGAGCTCCTCGAGGCGGGCGTGACGCGTCTCTCGCTGGGGGTGCAGTCGTTCCAGCCCTCACTGCTGGCGACCCTCGATCGCGCCGCGACGCCCGCGATGGCGCGCGACGCGGCCACCTGCGCCCGTGAGGCCGGCTTCCGGTCGCTCAGCATCGACCTGCTGTTCGGCGTGCCGGGTCAGACAGCGGACGACCTGGCCTCCGACATGGAGGCCGCGATCGACATCGGCCCCGACCACGTCTCGTGGTACGAGCTCGAGATGAAGCCCGGCTCGGCGCTGGCCGCATCGGGCGTGCCCCTTCCCGACGAGGACCTGACCGCCACGGCTTATCGCGACATCGTCGAACGCCTCGAGGCCGCCGGCTATCGCTGGTACGAGACCGCGAACTACGCGCGTCCGGGGCACGAGTGCCGCCACAACCTGGCGTACTGGGGTGCCGCCGACTATCTGGGTGTCGGCATCGGCGCGGTGTCCACGGTGGGTGGCCGCCGCTGGCGCAACGCGCCGCGCCTCGAGGACTACGTCGGCCGCCTGTCCCGCGGCGAGGCGCCGAGACGCACGGTGGAGGTCATCGAGGGCGCCGTGGCGCGGCGGGAGCGCTGGATGCTCGGCCTGCGGCTGGACGCGCCGCGCGACCTCGGATGGGCGGGCCCCCCCGACAATCCGGCGGCCCTGGACCGGCTGGCGGGCCTGGGCCACGTGGAGAGCGATGGGGGCGAGCTGCGCCTGACCCGCGAGGGGCGCTTCGTGCAGAACGCCGTGCTGGGCGAGCTGATGGAGTTCGCGTGAGCCGTCCGGGGCCCGCGGACCTGTCGGCCCGGCAGGCGATCATCCTGCAGACCGTCGTGGAGGAGTTCATCTCCACGGGCTCGCCCGTGGGCAGCAAGGTCATCGCCGGCCGGCGGGGCATCGACTTCTCGGCCTCCACGGTGCGGTACGAGCTCGCCGCCCTCGAGGAGGCCGGCTACCTGGGGCATCCCCATACCTCCGCGGGGCGCGTTCCCACCGACCTCGGCTACCGGGAGTACGTCGACCGGCTGCGCTCCGACGGCTCGGAGAGGCTCCCGGGGAGCCTTCGCGGGGCGTTGGACGGGGTTGAGATGCGGCGCGAGCTCGATGCCGGCCTGGAGCAGTTGGTCGAGGCCCTCGCCGACGCCACGCAGCTGCTCGGGGTCATCACCGCCCCGAGCCCGGACGCGGCGACCATCCGCCACGTCGAGGTGTTGGCCCTCCAGCCCCACGTGGTGATGGTGGTGGTCATCACCTCCACCGGCGAGGTCACGCGGCGGCTCTTCGAACTGGACGAGCCGGTCGACGAGGGGCTCGCCGACTGGGCCGGGCAGTTCCTGAAGGAGCGGGTTTCGGGGAGCGCGGTGGGATCGCGCATGATCGCCTCGCGGCTGGAGGAGCCCTCGCTGACCCCCGCCGAGGCGGGCTTCATCGACGTGCTCGCGCCCGCCGTGACCGAGCTCGAGTCCGACTATCTGATGCTCCACGTGGCCGGCCAGGCTCAGTTCGTGGCGGGCCTGCGCGAGATCGACACCGACCTCGTGGACGGACTGCTGCGCAGGGTGGAGGAGCGCTACGCCCTGCTGCAGTTGCTGCGCAGCGCCCTGCGCACCAACGAGGTCTATCTGCGCATCGGGCGCGAGGTGCCGGATCCCGAGCTTTCCGGTCTCAGCATCGTGGCGGCCAACTACGGCGTGGCCCGACGAAACCTCGGTACGGTGTCGGTGATGGGGCCCACGCGCATGGACTACCGGCTGGCCATGGCGGCGGTGCGCGAGGCCTCGAGCCTGTTGTCCGCGTACCTCGAAGACGTCTACGAGTAGGAAGCATGGAGCCCGACGAGATTCAGGAGGACCGCTTCGAGATCCTCGAGGTGTGGCGTCGTCCGCTCGCGGTCGACGAGAGCGCGGCCGTTCGGGTGCTGGCGCGCCTCGCGGCCGGGATGAGGGGTCCGGACGAGTACGCCGTGGGCATCTCCACTCGTCCCGACGCCCCGCTCGCCCCGCAGTTGGACGAAGCTGATCTGTTCACGGGGTTGTCGTTCGCCGCGGCCCACTGGGTGGCGGCGGGGCGGGCCAGCGCGGCCGAGAAGGCCGCTGAGGCCGCGCCCCTGCTGTGCAACCTGAGG
>JARFPS010000197.1 GCA_029288175.1 Miltoncostaea sp.
TGGTCAAGTCATGATTAAAAGTTGTCATTTATTAGTTTCAAACAGGCTCCCCTCCATATATCTATTCATTATTTTCATCACGAAACCACGAAACCACGAAAATTTTCTCTAAACATTTCGTGCTATTTCGTGATTCGAACCACCGATTTCCGCCCTTCATTTTCCCGACTGGAACCCCGCCTCCGCGGGAACACGCTGGAGGTAGGTGTTCCGTTATCTGACGCTCGGTGGCTCTGGAGTTCGGGCCATGAGCACCCGCTTGGCGCTGCTGGTCTCGGGAGCGGGGGTCCTCGCGATCGCGTCGCCCGCCCTCGGCACCACGGGGAATCTCTACGAGCTGGGCAGCTCGCCCGGCTGGGCCACCGGATCGCAGTTCTCCTCGTCGGTCGCCAACGACGTGTGGACGGTGCGCGCCGGTGCGCTGAACCCGGCACTCGAGGGCTCGAAGTGGGAGATGAACTGGGGCTGTCCCGCGCCGGGCAGCGTGATCTCGCAGGTCAAGTGGGGCGCGCTGCGCACCGCGGGGCCGAGCCACATGGAGGTCGACGTCCTCGCCGATGGCGCGCGCGTCTGGGCCACCCCGGACACCAACATCCCGATGGCCCCGGCGGGGGGCCGGGCGTTCGACATCGGAATCGCGGCCGGCAGCTGCAACGTCCACCTTCGTCTGGTTCAGAGGCAGACGGTGGCCCAGGGTGCCCGGACCTACTTCATCGATCACCCCCGGATCGTCGTGCGCGACCTCGCGGCGCCGACGGTCGCCATCGACGCCCTGCAGCAGGGGTGGGTCAACGCCGCGCAATCGCATTCCGAGATCGGCTGGACCACGCGCGACAACTTCGGCAGCGACGGGATCACCGAGCAGCGGGTCTCCATCGGCGGGCGACTGCACTACAGAGGCACGCCGGGCGCGGGGACACACCGGCTCAACGCGGGGATCGCCCCCGTGGGCGACGGCGTGCACACGGTGCTGGTCGAGGCCGACGGCGACGGAACCGCGGGCGCCGCGGCGACGGGGAGACTGTCCGTCGACCGGACACCCCCGGGCGCGTCGAACCTGACCGCCGGCGCCACCTCGACCCCTCGCGAGTTCCGGATCGCCGCAGACGGCAGCGATGCCACGAGCGGCGTGCACCGGATCGCGATCGAGGTGAACTCCGCCGCCGACGGCGGGGTGGGCGGCGCCTGGCGGGAGATCCATGCCGTCGACGGAGCGCGCGTCGCGGCTGCCGTGACGGCGACCGGCGTGGCCGACGGGATCCATGCGTGGCGGGCCCGCGTCTCGGATCGCGCGGGGAACCACGGGTACGTCGTCGCGCCGGGGCCCCTGGTGGTCGACACGACCCCTCCCGAGCTGGAGATCGACGCGCCGGATCCGACGCCGGTGCGGCGCGTGTCCTTGTCCTACCGCGTGGGCGACAACCTGGAGGGGGTGCTCGGGGTCGGCCCCACCGAGATCGCGGTGAACAGCGCGGCGGACGGCACCGCCGGGGGCGCGTGGCTGCCGCTTCCATCGGGGCCGGGGGCGCCGGGCACGCACACGGCGCAGCTCGATCTCTCCGGGCTCGCCGACGGGGTCCACCTCGTCCGGCTCCGCGCGAGGAACGGCGGCCCGCTCGGAGATCGACTGACCACCGAGCGGGCCCTGCCGGTGAGCGTCGACAACACCAGCCCGCGGGTCACGGACGTCGACTTCCGCTCGACCGGCGGCCGCCGCGTGCTCGTGAGCTGGATCGCCCAGGACGCCGGCTCGGGTGTGGCGCGCGCGGTGGTCCAGCGGCGGACCGCGGAGGGTTGGCAGACGCTTCGCGATGCGCCTGCGAAGGCCGGGACCGGCAGCGCGCAGGTCGACGTGAGCGGCCTGAAGGACGGCACGGTCGACCTGCGGCTGCTCGTGCACGACGGCGCGGGCAACACGAGCGAGCACCGCGCGGCCGCCGGGACGGGCGTCGACGGCACCCCGCCGAGCGTGACCGACCTGCGCCTCGCCGGACCGCCGTGGGCGATCCACTGGTCGCAGTCCGACGCGGGAGGAGGACTGTCCCGGTGCCCCACCTCCATCCAGATCAGCGGCCCCGGGACCGCGGGCATATGGAGAGAGCTCGTCGAGCGGCGGCTGCCCGCCGGACGCCACCGGGTCGCCCTCCCGCTGGCGGGCCTCACGCCCGGCGCCTATCGCGCGCGGGTGGTCGCCTGCGACCGCTCCGGCAACAAAGGCAGCGCCATCGTCGGCGGCCTGCTCCTGACCACGGCGGACCTCGCGGCGGCCGGCTCGCCCGGGAACGCCGCGCTCGCGCGATTCCGTGGCGCGTCGCTGTCGCAGCTGCGGGTCCGCGGGGCACGGGTGCATCACAAGGGGCGGCGACGGACGCTCGTGGTGCGGCGCGCTGCCGGACGGGTGATCGTGATCGAGGGTCGCCTCCGCGACCGGCGACGGCGGGCGCTCGCCAGGGTGCTCGTGCACGCGCGTGGACACGACGGCCGCCGGATCGGCGCTGCGCGAACCGACCGGAACGGGCGGTTCCGCCTCCGCGCGCGACCGGTCGCGTCGGGACCGATCGGGGTGGGCATTCCGGCGGGGCGGGCCCTCATTCCGCGCACCACCTCGCCGGCGGTGCGGGCGTCGGTGGCCACGCGCGTCGTCTTGAGGACGCCCCGCGGGCGCTCGGCGCGAGGGCGCTCGGTCACCTTCTCGGGACGCCTCGTTCCCTCGCCCGCGCGGCTCGGAGGACCGGGTCGCAAGACGGTGGTGCTGGAGTGGCTCGACCCGCTGCGCGGGCGCTGGCGACCGGTCGTGAACGGACGGTCACGTACCGACGGCCGGTTCTCGCTGCGATGGAGGTTCGGGGTGTCGGGACTCACGATCCCCATGCGCGTGCGAGTGCCCGCCGAGCGGGGGTGGCCGCTGCGACCCGGCCGGTCCAGGGTCGTCCGGGTGACGCCCGGCGGCTAGCGCCGGGACGTCGGCGCTTGGTTAACGTGCCCGCATGAGGGTGGCCTTCGACATGACGCCCGCGGCGATGAACCCGGCCGGCACGGGGCGCTATGCGCACGCGCTGACGGAGGCGCTGGAGACCCTGCCGGCGATCGAGGTGCGGCGGGTGCGGCAGGCGGTGGCCCCCACGCGGGGCCCGGGCGCGGGGGCGCTGACCGCCGCCGTGCGCGAGGGGTACTGGTACCCGGTGGGCCTGGGTCTCCACGGCCGCCGGCTGCGGGCCGACGTGGCGCACGTGCCCGCCGCGCTCGGCCCGCCGCTCCCGTGGCTGCCGACGGTGATGACGATCCACGACGTGCTGCCGCTGCGCCAGCCGGAGCTGTTCGTGCGCGGGATGGTGCTGCACCAGCGACACGTGCTGCCCTGGCTGGCGCGCCGGGCGGCGCGGGTGATCGCGGTGTCCGAGTTCACCCGCGGCGAGGTGATCGAGCTGCTGGGCGTGGCTCCGGAGCGGGTGGAGACCGTGCACAACGGAGTGGATCGGCGCTTCCGGCCGATGGATGTGGACGACTCGTGGCTGGCGCAGCGCTTCGGTCTGACGCGCCCGTACGTGCTGTCGACGGGCACCCTGGAGCCGCGCAAGAACCTGCGCACGGTGGTCGAGGCGCTGCCGCGCTTTCCCGACGGGGTGACGCTGGCCGTGGCCGGCGGCCGGGGCTGGCATGCCCACGCGATCGAGGAGGCGCTGCAGCGCGCCGGGGGACGCGCGGTGCGGCTCGGCTTCGTGAGCGACGCCGAGCTGGCGCGGCTCTACGCGGGGGCGGCGTGCTTCGTGTTCCCGTCGCTGTCCGAGGGCTTCGGGCTGCCCCCGCTGGAGGC
>JARFPS010000019.1 GCA_029288175.1 Miltoncostaea sp.
GGTGGGACGACTCGCCACAGGCGATGATCGCTCGACGTCGATCGCGCGTCGACCACCTTCAGTGGTGTGCGAAGCCCCCGGCGCGAGGACCCGTCGTCACCCCTTGGCGTTCACCAGCGCCGCGATGTTCGCCGTCAGCCACGCGCTTGCCGCGCACAGCTGCAAGAGGTCTCCGGTCGAGGCGATGCCGTAGACGAAGACGCTCGAGATCCAACAGGGGCTGGTCATCACATCGGTCCAACGGGCAGCCGTCGCGATGAGCGTCGTCTCGGATCGGCCGTGACGCCGCCGCGTGCGCGATGCCGTCGGAGGTCGGCGCCGGTGTCCGTGCCGGGCCCACCGGACCGCTACGACCGGGGCCGGAACGCCTCGATGTGCGCGGGGTCGGTCGTGAGGAACGGCCCGCCGATCAGGTCGACGCAGTACGGCACCGCGGCGAACACGGCGTCGAGACACTCGGCGATGGCCTTCGGCTGGCCCGGGAGGTTGATCACCAGCGCGCCATCGCAGATCCCGGCCGTTTGGCGGGACAGGATCGCCGTGGGCACGAACTGAAGCGAGGTCGCGCGCATTGCCTCGCCGAAGCCCGGCAGCAGCCGGGAACAGACCGACTCGGTCGCCTCGGGCGTGACATCCCGGGGCGCGGGTCCGGTGCCCCCGGTCGTGAGGACGAGGCAGGCCCCCTCGGCGGCGAGCTTCCGGAGGGCGTCCGCGACGTCGTCCTGCTCATCCGCGACCACGATGCCCTCCGCCCGCCACTTCGAGGTGAGCACCCGTTCGAGGTAGGCCCGAATGGCGGGGCCGCCACGGTCGTCGTAGTCCCCCCGACTCGCCCGGTCGGACACGGTCAGGATCCCGATGAGCGCGGGAGGCCCGCCCCGGTCCGCGCTGGTCTGGGCGTCGGTCATCCCGGCGAACGTAGCAGGGAGTCGGAAGGGTGCGGTGCCCGTCCTGCATGCCGCGTCGACTCCCCGGATCGGGCGGACCGGCAGGCGCGATCAGCTTCGCGCGCTCGTCGGTTCCCTACCGCGTCTCGGTGGGGTGCGGCAGCCATTTGCCGAGCACCACGGTGCCTCCCGTCGCCATGAGGACCCGGAAGCCCATTCGAAGCCAGAACCCGCGCGCCGCCGCGCAGTGCTCCGGGTCGGCTCCGGGATGGAGCAACGAGTTGGCGCCCACGACGGCGCGGTAGCCGGCTGCGGACATCGCGCGCTCCACCTCGGCGAAGAGCCGACGCCCCTGGCCCCTGCCGCGCCAGCGGGGCGCCAGGAGCACGTTCTGCAGCTCGACGACGTCCGGCGCGAAGCGTCTCCCGTAGGCGAAGCCGGCCAGTCCTTCGTCGTCGACCGCCATGACGCTCGGCGCGTCGGCGAGCGATGCCTCGAGCCGGGCTCGATCGATGGGGCGTCGGTTGACGATCTCGATCAGCGACGCGATGGCCTCGGCGTCGTGCGTCCCCCCGGGGCGCAGGAAGGGGCCGTTCTCGGTCATCGTCGGCGCCCCCGTTCCGTGCGGCTTCGATCCGCAGGGCGAAGCGGTGCCGCCGCGGCCGTGGCGACCTCTGCGCGCCGGGCCTGCGCCGACGTGGTGCCAGGGAGACTCGCTTCGACCGGCATCGCCGCCTCCTCGGGCCGCGGTCGCATGTGCCACCCGAGGCTCCCAGCGGTGGCGCGGTGCGGCGTCGGGTTTCGTCCGCTCAGGGCTTACGGAATCACCGCGAGCATACTCGTCCCGAAGCGGCCTCAGCGCGCTCCGCGGCGACCGGCCCGGAGCTGGACAGGGCACGCCCGAGAGCCCGAGATGTCGAGCGCCACGGTTCGAAGCGCGCCCCCTCAATCGGGGTCGGATCGCGACTCCGGGTCGGGCTCCAGTGCGGTGGCGATGACGTTGACCTGATCGCGGGCGGCGGTGAGCTGTTCGCGGACCCGGGCCGAGGCGTCGGCCTCGCCGACGGACAGGCGCACGACCTGGCCGCGGATGGAGCCCAGCTGCCCGATGACCGCGCGCGTCTCGGCGTGGAAGCGGCGCAACTGGCCCTCGAGGGTCGCCACCGTCTCGAGCTGCTCATCGAGTGCGCCGACGGTTCGGTCGAGGGTGGGGCGGAGGTCGCCGTCGGCCTGATCGCGCTCTTTCGCGACGCGGTCGCGACGTTTCCTGACCTCGACGGCGTCGACCGTCCCAAGGTAGTCCGAGATCCTCTGGGCCCGGATACACAGCGATCGCAGGTCGTCGGTGAGCCCGATTAGCTCAGCCTGTACCTCGTCGGTGGGCGCCGGGCTCTGGGAGACGGCTTCGCGGATCCTGGCCTCCTCCAGAGCCGCCTCGCGGTAGACGTCGTCGATCTGGGGGTCGTCGAAGGTGGCATCGTCGCCGAGCGCGGCGACCGGCTCGCGTCCCGACTCGACGACCTTGCGCGCCTCCTCGGCGCTCCAGAAGGTGGTTCCGGCGAGGGTCAGGTAGACGACGGGTGCCAGGACGAGAAGCGGCCAGAGTCCGAATGCGAGGCCCACGGCGGCGATGACCGCCCCGAGGAGCAGGTTCAGAGGCTTGGTGAGTGCGCGGATCTCAAGCTCACGGATCTGGGCATCCCGGCTCGCCACGAGGATCTAGAAGAACGACGAGATCTGAATGTAGACGTCCTCGATGTTCTCGGGGTCGCCCGAGTACGAGATGCCGCCGCCGGCCTCGGCGATCTCGGCGAGCACGTCGTCTGCGGCGGAATCCCCGTAGGCGATCGTGAAGATCCTCACGGAATCGCCCTCCTCACCGGACCGTTGCGTCAGTCGGGCGAGCAGCTGATCGATCGAGTACGAGCTGGCGTTGTCCTGCCCGTCGCTCAGCACGACGACGGCGTTGATCCGCTCGTCGCTGGCGGCATTCGCGATCCGCTCGGACGCGGCGTCGGTCGCGTCGTAGAGCGAGGTGTTCCCATCGGCGAAGAGCCCCTCGACCCGTGAGATCAGCTGGTTTCGATTACCCCTGATCCGGACGGGGCGGGAGACCTCGATGACGGCGTCCGAGAAGACCGACAGAGCGACCTCGTCCTGGGGCTGCAGGAGCTTGAGAAACCCCACGAGACCTTCCTTCGCGGCCTCGAGCTTGTCCTCCTCGTTCATCGAGCCCGAGACATCGAGGACCACCTCGACCCTGGCGGGCTTGCGGTCGGCGCGCCACGCCTTGACGATCTCATTCAGCACGCGGGGCTCGGGCAGCGATAGGACGCTCGTCGGCTCGCCGGGATCGACGCCGTTGGCCGGAACGATCGGGCTCACGGGCTTCGCGTCGCGCGTGGGAGGACGGAAGAAGCCGGCCGCGGCGAGCTTGGGCGTCACCTTGTCCTCGAAGAACGCGATCACCTGCTCGGCTCCGGACCTTTCCGCCTCGTCGACCCAGTCGCCCTGGAGGACGATCAGCGGGTTGTCCGAGAAGAAGGTCCCTTCCTTCGGGTAGATCGCGACGAGCTCGGGGTCGGCCTCGTCGCGGAGCCGGAGGTTGTAGTCGAGAACCGTGACCTCCTCCATCGCGACGGCGCTGACGTAGCCGATGCCGCGCTCGGCGATCTGGTCCGCGAAGAAGAGGGTGGTGTCGCCGTAGTGGACGACGGAGCTCTGGATGTCGCGGACGAAGCCGCGAACCGCGGGGTCCTCGACGTCCGCCAGCGTGAGCCCCTCCTTCTTGCCCGCCGCGACGAGGTACTCGGCGGCGGTGGCCGAGAGCCCGGAGGTCGAGAAGTCGGGGTTCGTCTGGCCGAACTTGAAGGCCCCCCACTCGGGGTGCCCGTGCCGCGCCCAGCCCTCATCCGAGCGGGCGAGGTCGAGGATGTCGGCCCAGCCGAGCTCGGTCTTCGGCCAGCCGAGCGCCTCCGCCATGGGTCGGGGCATCGCGATGACGAGTGGGGAGCGCACGAGCGACGGGTTGTCATCGGCGACGAGATCGTCGTCCGCCCGGAAGTTGAGCAGGCGCCCCCACAGGCTCGACGCGGGGCTCCAGAGAACGGGCTGGAGGGTGTCGTCGGCGATGCCGTCCGTCGCCGCGCCCGAGCTGACGGGCGTTGCGTCGAGGAACACCGGCCGGCCGTCGACCTCGGCGCCCGATCCGTTGAACTCGGCCTCGAGCGGCTCGATGAGCTGCTCCTTCTCGGGCGAGTAGGCGAACGTCACGACGACGGCGTCGTCGGGGGCCTCGGCGACCGTGGTGTCCGTCGACTCGTTGCCGGCCGAGTCCGAGTCGCCCCCCACGACGTCGAGCCCGTAAAGGAGGCCGACCAACACGATCGCGACGGCGGCGATCACGGTGAGGGTGCGTCCGGTGCTCATCGACCGCGCATGCTCAGCCGGCGTCTGGGGGGCGGAAATCGCTCATCTGGAGGTTTCCACTGTGCCACAGACCCGTTCGCTCTCCGACGCCGCCCGGAATCGATCTCGCGGAGTGAGACTCCGCTCGCGAAGCGACGACGGCCGCTCCCGAGCCAGGGGGCCGGGCTCGTCCTGCAGCGCCTCAAGCCCTCCGACTCCGGAGGATCAGAGACCTGTGCGTCGGCATGCAGGGCCTTGAGAGAAGTGGCGGGGGCGGGATCGGAACCCGCGACCTTCGGGTCGGAGCCGTATCTTCACCGCCCCCTGGGCGTCGTCGAGACCCCGCATGCTGAGCGAGAACCGGCGTGAAAGCCCCGTCTCACGGTCTGCCCCGAGGTTGCGTGGGATCGCCCGAAGTGGCCCGCGATGGGGCCGATGGGGTCGCGGTGGGGTCAAGGGAGGGCCGCGGCAGGCATCCTCGCCCGGCGTCGTGCCCGCCCCGACTTCGTGAGCCGGCCACGATCGGTGCGCTGCCCCACATGCGACCCCAGCGCACTCAGGTCACGGGACGCCGCCTCAACCTGCTTTTCTGGTTGGAGCGACAACCCGATGGTGGGGCAGGGTGTGAACCACCACCACGGGCGTGCGCCGCTTCAGATCCTGCGCACGCAACGTTCGCCGGACGGCGGATGGTCAGCCACTCGGCATCAGCCCGAGCTGGCGCATGAGAGTGGCCAGGTCGAAGTAGTGGCGCTGCTCGATGACCTTGCCGTCCTTGATTGTGAAGACGAGACAGCCGGGGTTGTCGAGCTTGCTGTTGGTCGGCGGTACGGTCTGGCCGTCCGGTGTCATCAGCGGGCCGGTATGGGTTCCGCGCCAGATCATCTCCACGGCCACCTGGTCGCCGGCGGCGAAGAGGTTGACGATCTCGCCAACCATGTCGGGGAACGCCGCCTTCCATCCGAAGATCATCTCCCCGATGGCGCCCGCGCCGTGGATCTCGCGGCCCGTGGCCGCTTCCTTGGCCACGGCATCCGGCGCGAAGACCGCCTCGTAGCGTTCCCGGTCGCCGGAGTTGTAGGCGTCGATTCCCTCGCGGACCAAGTCCTCAACCGTCATCGTCTCCTCCTTGGCTGTCGCTCAGCCTGTCGGTTCGTGGGAGCCGAGGCTCCCAGCAACCAAAGCCATCCGGATCCGGGCCTTCCCGCAAGCATGTGGGGCCCGATCGCAGACTGACTTCGGGTTCTCGGTGTGCCGGCTGCGGCCCGAAGCGCGCGAGTGTCTCCCGGATCGCAGTGGTGCACCGGTGTGCGACGAGAGTGCGAGAGGGCCTCGGCCCAGAAGGGGGCGGTCGCTCGAGGGACGCCCTCGCCTCGAGCCAGCATGATCCCGAATGTGACAGCGGGCAGGACGCGACCCGTTGGAACGGGAGTGGCCCACCGCTTCCCCGCAGGGCCTCATCGCTGCCAGGGGCGGCACATGCTTCGCAGAGGGCCCCGCTTCGGAACCGTCTGAGTGCGGGGGGCTTGCCGGTGGGCTCACAGGCCCGAAATGGGCTCAGGCGGGCCGAAGGCGGGTACGAAAAAAGCCATGCCGTTGCAGG
>JARFPS010000060.1 GCA_029288175.1 Miltoncostaea sp.
TCTCGGTCTACTAGGCGCCGAGCCCGACGGGCTTCGGGAAGCGGTGCCGCAGACCGAACCGGTACGGCTTCGCCGCGCCGGCCCAAGTGGCGTCCCGCGTGTACGTCTCGGTCCAGAGCGTCTGACCGGCCGGAATGATGAGGTCGAAGCTGAAGGTCATCAGCCCGATCATCTCGGTCGGCGGAAGCTCGTGACCAAGGTTGTCGAACGGGGTCGACTGCATGAACCAGTTGATGTTCCCCGCGCTGGCCGTGCGGATCGACTCGGGCTTCACCTGGAAGCGGTGCGAACCCTCAGAGTCGGGACGGCCCATGGCAGTCGCCAGGTCCTTGGTGACCAAGGAAGGCAGGTAGATCAGCTGCCACTCGGACTGCGAAATGTCCGGAGCGGTGACGACCTTCATGTTCATCCGGCCGTACTCCGTGTTGCCGTAGAACTTCGGCTTCGCGGGCAGGTCGGCGTCGTCGTACTTACCGGTCGCCGAGTGGATCACGTACCCGTTCCGGATCATCAGGAACGAGAAGAAATCGAACTGGTAGATCTTGGTGTCGTAGACGCCGTACCCGTCGTCGGGCGCGCCACCGTGCTCGACCACGCGGATCATGGCTTCCTTCTTCGGGAAACCAAGAACGCGGCCGGCGTCGATCGCGGCGTCCTGAGTCAGGTACATGTACGGGTAGTAACCCGCGTAGTACGTCTTGCCGTCACCAGCCTTGTGGCTGGCGGCGACGGTCACACCCATCTCGCCGTACGGGCCGAGCATGGTGTGGTTGTGGTCGACGTACCAGAACTCGACGATGTCGTCCTCGAGGTCCAGGCAGTCGGGAAGGACACGACGAAGCTGCTTCTCGTCGGCCCGGTAGAAGAACGCCGACCAACGCGAGTTGGTGTAGGTCAGCGGAAGGGTGTCAATGTCCCAGATGGGGTCGACGAGCGAGTAGATGAAAGCGGTCTTCTCGTCACGGTCGACGGGAGACGGCGGAATCTCGCCGGTCTCCGCACCCGGGATCTGTGTCACCTCGAACATCTCAGCCATTAGACGGGCTTCCCCCTTAGTGGATGTAGAGGCAGCTGCACACGAGCCGCAGTGCACGCACGCACCGTGTTGCTCCGGGAGCTGCGTCCGTGCAGACCGGTTCTTGGGCGAGCGCGTTCGCAGCATATGTCACGTACCCGGCTCCGTCAACGCCCACATGCCCCGCCACGGGGGTCGGGAGAACGACCGGATGCCCCTTAACCACGGGGAAGTTCCGCATCGCGGGACGGACTTCGTGCCGATGTTGACAACCCCTCGCATTCGTACTTAGGGTCGCGCCACGGGCGGCCGTGAGCCCCGGGGGGGCGCCCGACCGCCGTTTCAGTACTCGACTGAGGGGGGTGTCGGTGTGAACAGGCGATCTTGGACCTGGCGCATCGCAGCGGTCGCGGGAGGTATGGCGATCGCGGTCGGTCTCGCCGCGTGCGGCGACGATGATGATGACGGGGACTCCGGTGACACGACCGGTGGCGACGGGGCGGTCGCGCTCCGGCTCGGCTACGTGACGCCTGCGGCCCATCCGTACGGCATCGCGGTCGACTCGTTCGTGGCCGAGGTCACGGAGATGAGCGGCGGCGAGATCGAGATCACGACGCTGCCGAGCTACCAGGGCGGCGACGTGCCGCTGCTGGCCGACGTCAAGGGCGGCGCCGTCGAGATGGCGACCGTCTCGACGGCGACGTTCGACTCGCAGGGAGTGCGCTCGTTCGACGCGCTTCAGGCCCCGTTCCTGATCGACCGCTACGACCTCGAGCGCGAGGTCATCAGCGGCGACATCGGCCGGGCGATGCTCGACTCGATGGAGGAAGGGCTCGACAACGACGTGGTCGGCCTGGCGATCCACGAAGGTGGGCTGCGCAAGCCGCTGGCCACCGCCGACAAGGGGCCGCTCGACAGCCTGGAGGCCTTCGACGGCGCCAAGCTGCGCTCGGTGGAGTCGGCCGTGCTGGCCACGGGTCTCGAGGCGCTCGGCGCGGACCCGACGCCCATCCCGATCCCGGACGTCTACGGCGCGCTTCAGAACGGGACCGTCGACGGCATGGAGGCCAACCTCGGCCTGATCCAGACCTTCCAGTTCTTCGAGGTCTCCCGGTTCGTGAGCAACATCAACTTCTGGCCGTTCCCGACGGCGCTGGTCATCAACTCCGATGCGTACGACCAGCTCAGCGAGGAGCACCAGCAGGTGCTGCAGGACGCGGCCGCGAACGTGCCGGGCGCTTCCATCGACATCTTCACGGGGCCCAGCGAGCTTCCGCAGACGCTGTGTGACGAGGGCATCCGCTTCGTCAACATCAGCGAGGAGAACCGCGCGGCGCTGGTCGAGGCCGGCCAGTCGGCGGTCACCGAGCTGACCGAGGCCAACCCGGAGACGGGCGAGTTCGTGGAGCAGATCCAGGAGATCAAGGACGGCCTGGGCGACCCGCCCGAGGCGGCCGAGCTCCCTGCCGAGTGCACGGTGGACGGCTCCTAGCGCCCATCTGATCGCATCGGCATGTCGACCCGACGGCCCGGCGCCCACGTGAGGGGGCCGGGCCGTCGTCGTCTCGGCGAGTAGTCCCCCCGCCCCCCGAGGGAAGCCCTGAGCAGCGCCGCCCCCCACCCCACCGCTTCGAGCCCGGCCGCGGACCTCCCGCTGGCGCGGGCCCTGGCCTGGCTGGCGCGGTGGCTCGACGTCTACTCCGCCGCCGCCGTCCGCGTCGCGCGGGTCATCGTGATCGTCGCGGCGCTCCTGGTGTTGCTCGCGCTCGCGGGCAACGTCTTCACACGCAACGTGCTGGGGTTCTCGGTGGCCTTCTCCGAAGCCCTCGCCCGGTTCGCGTTCCTCTGGGTCATCTGGATGGGGGTCTCGCTCGCCGTCAAGCGCGGCGCGGTCACCGTGATCACGTTCGCCGCCGAGAAGGGCCCGCCGGCCTGGCGGCGGTCGGTCAAGACCTTCTCGGGCGTCAGCCTGGGCATCCTGCTGATCTACGCCTGCTGGCGCGCGACCGAGTTCGCCACGGGCAGCGAGCTCCCGGGCAACGAGCCGCGGTCGCAGTGGGCCTACTTCTACCCGGTCGCCTCGATGGCCGTCGGGTACTACTTCATCACCCTGCACTACGCGCAGCAGGTGGCCACGTCCGCTGCGCGGGCCGCGCAGCGGGGACTCCCGGCACTTCGCGACGTGGCGCTCGGCGCCGCGGGCGGGCTCGGCCTGGGCGTCGCGATCTGGGGCGTCTGCTGGCTGCTGCTGCAGGCCGGGGTCACGCCGCTGATCCCGCTCGGGATCATCTTCATCAGCCTCACGCTGGCCGGCACGCCGATCGTCTTCATGCTCTCGATCGCGGGCATCATCGCGATGTTCTCGCCGGACTTCCTCGGGCTGGCCTTCTACCCGAACCCGAACCCGATCACCCCGTTCTCGACGACGCAGTTCGGGATGGGCCTGTCGAGTGGGTTCGAGCTGATCACGATCCTGATGTTCCTGATCGTGGCGGAGCTGATGAACGCCAGCGGGATGTCACAACGCCTGCTGGCCTTCGCGGCGACCATCGTGGGCCATTTCCGCGGCGGCATGGCGTACGTCGCCCAGGTGACCTCGGTGTTCGTCTCGGGTATCTCCGGATCGGCCCAGGCGGACGCCGCGATCATGACGCCGCTGCTGGTGCCCCAGATGGAACGCGAGGGCTACCGACGCGACGTCGCGGCGGCGGTGGTCGCCGGCGCGTCCATCAAGGGGCCCATCGGGCCGCTGTCGATCATGTTCATCGCGTACGGCGCGATCGTGGCCGGGCCCGCGGGGGCCTCCATCCAGGAGCTGCTCCTGTCCGGGGTGCTCGCGGAGATGCTGCTGTTCGTGTTCCAGGCGGCCACCGTCTACGTGGTGGTCCGGAAGATGGACTTCCTCAAGAAGCGCCCCTTTGCGGGCGTCAGCGCCGTGGCGCGGTCCGGGGTCGCCGCGTTCCCGATCCTGCTCATCCCGTTCGTCATCCTCGGCGGGATTCTCAGCGGTCTGTTCACCCCGCCCGAGGCATCGGCGATCGGCGTGGTCGTGGCCGGGGCGCTGGCCCTCTTCTGGTACGCGGGCATGTCGCCGCGGCAGCTCATCCCGGCGCTCGTCCTGGCCGGCATCGAGACCGGCATCGTGCTGCTGCTGGTCGGCGACTCGCTGATCCTCGGCAAGGCGCTGTTCAACGCGTCGTTCGGTCAGGACCTGAACGAGTTCCTGACCGGCATCACGACCAACAAGTGGGTCTTCCTGCTGATCGTGAACCTGCTCCTCCTGGCGGTCGGGATCTTCATCGAGCCGCTCCCGGCGCTGACCATCCTGGCCCCCTTCCTGGCGCCGGTGGCGGTGCTCGAGTTCGGTATCGACCCGGTCCACTTCGGGCTCATCATGGTCTTCAACCTGGTGCTCGCCCTGATCCACCCGCCGATCGGGCTGGTGATCTTCCTCGTGTCGAGCATCGCGGGGGTCACGGTGGAGCGATTGTCGATCATGATCCTGCCCTGGCTCGCGGTGAGCCTGCTGGTGCTGTTCCTCGTCACCTACCTGCCCAGCGAGGCCGTGCTCGCGCTGGCGAACCTGCTGGAGAAATGAACCGGCCCGCCGGGCCGCGGGCGGGGCCGATCGAAGCCGGGCCGGCGACCCGCGTCGCTGGTACCCTCGCCGTCCAATGAACGGCTGGCGGACACGCCCGTGATCGTTGCCCTCTCGGGCGGCACCGGCGGCTCCAAGATGGTGGACGGCCTGGCCCGGGTGGTCGGCCAGCGCGAGCTGACCGTGGTCGTCAACACCGCGGACGACTCCGACTTCTACGGGCTGCGGGTCTGCCCGGACCTCGACATCTGCATGTACGTGCTGGCCGGCGTCGTGGCGGACCGGGGCTGGGGCTATGCCGACGACACCTTCCGGTGCCTGGAGGGCCTCGAGACCTACGGGCAGCCTGCATGGTTCGGCCTCGGCGACCGCGACCTGGCCACCCACCTGCATCGCACGGTGCGGCTCGCCGAGGGGACGGCGCTCAGCGAGGTCACCGACGAGCTGCGGCGACGGCTCGGTGTGGAGACGCGCCTGCTGCCCATGACCGACGATCCGGTGCGCACCGCCATCACCACGGCCACGGGCGAGCGCACGTTCCAGGAGTACCTGGTCAAGCACGGCGCGGCCGAGGACATCGAGCGCATCGAGCTCGTGGGCATCGAGGACGCCGCGCCCGCGCCGGGCGTGATCGAGGCCATCGGACAGGCCGACGCGGTCGTGCTCTGCCCGTCGAGCCCGGTGGTCTCCATCGGGACGATCCTCGGGGTGCCCGGCGTCCGGGACGCGGTCGCCGCCCGCCGCGACCGTGCCATCGCCGTCAGCCCGATCATCGCCGGAAGGCCGGTCGAGGGGCCGGCGCACCGCTTCCTCGCGGGAGCGGGCTACGCCGAGTGCTCGGCGCGCCAGATGGCGGAGATCTACGCCGACGTGGTGGGCTCCTTCGTGCTCGACGAGCGCGACGAGAGCGAGGCCGAAGCGGTGGCGGCGCTCGGCGTGCGACCCGTCCTGACCGATGTGCTGATGCCGGACCACGACGCCCGTGAGCGCCTGGCGCGCACCGTGCTGGACGCGCTGTGAGCCCCGGCCGCTGCATCGCCGTCGTGCCGGTCAAGCCCATGGCGGCTGCCCTCGGGCGCCTGGCCGACGTGCTCGATTCGGGGGAGCGCCACGCCCTGCAGGGCGCGATGCTGCGTGACGTCCTGCTCGCGTGCGAGCGATCGGGCGCGGTGGCCGCGACCATCGTGGTGACCTCCGACCCCGCGGCCGAGGCGGTGGCGCGGTCCCTGGGCGCCGGGGTCGAGGCCGACCACGTGCCCCCGCGGGGAATGAACGCCGCGGTCTCGCGCGGGCTCCGCGCCGCCGAGCGCTGGGGTGCGCGCTCCGCGCTCGTGCTGACCGCGGACCTCCCGCTCATCCGCGCCGACGACCTCGATCGCATCGCCGGCCGCGAGCATGAGCTTCTGGACGTCGCCTTGGCGCCCTCGCGCGACGGGACGGGCACGAACGCCATGTTGCTGCGCCCGCCGGCGGCGATCGGGCCGGAGTTGGGACCCGACTCGCTCGCGCGCCACATCCGCCGCGCCCAGGACCGTGGCCTGCGATGGGCGACCGTGGACCTGCCGAGCGTCGCGCTCGACATCGACACGCCGGACGACCTCGCGGCCTTGCGGGCGGCGGGCGCCGGGTCGTGCGCGGGCGAGGTGCTGGCCTCCATCGAGTGGCCGGCCGCGGCGGGCAGCTCACACTGAGGCTCTGGCCGCTTGAGGGGATCCCCGAGGTGCGCCGCGGGGACGACCTTCCGCAACTGCTCGCCCGCGCGGCGTCGGAGCAGGGCGTCGAGGCCGGCGACGTGCTGATCGTGGCGCACAAGGTGGTCAGCAAGTCCGAGGGGCGCGTGGTCGCGCTCGACGAGGTCGAGCCGGGCCCGGCGGCCCGGCGCCTCGCGGACGAGACCGGCAAACCGCCCGAGCTCTGCGAGCTGATCCTCGCCGAGAGCGCGCGCATCGTGCGGCGTCGCGGCGGGACGCTGATCTGCGAGACCCACCACGGCTTCGTGTGCGCCAACGCGGGGATCGACCGCTCGAACGTCGTCGAGGGGCTCGCCCTGCTGCTGCCGGTCGACCCGGACGCCTCGGCCCGTCGCATCCAGGCCGCCCTCAGCGCGCGGCTCGGAGGTCGCGTCGGCGTGGTGGTCACCGACACGCACGGGCGGGCCTTCCGGCGCGGCCTGGTCAACGTGGCCATCGGCGTGGCGGGCTTCGAGCCCGTCATCGACCGCCGCGGTGGACGCGACCGGGAGGGGAGGATCCTGGTGGCCACGGACCAGGCGCTCGCCGACGAGCTGGCGGCGGCCTCGGGCGTGCACATGGGGAAGGACTCGGGCACGCCCGCCATCGCGGCCCGCGGGGTCGCCACGATCCCGGCGCCCGGGACCGCGCGCGATCTGGTGCGCGCCCCGGAACACGACCTGTTCCGCGGAGACGACGCCCCGGCGTGATGGCGGCGTCCACTAGTGTCGTGGTTTCGCCCCGCACGGAGACGATGAGATGAGCGAACACCGGCCAGGAACCCAGGATCACCCGCTGAGGGTCGCGGTCGTGGGCTCCGGACCCGCCGGCTTCTACGCCGCCGAGCACCTCCAGTCGCGCGGGGACGTGGTGCAGGTCGACATGTTCGACCGGCTGCCCACCCCGTTCGGCCTCGTGCGCGGCGGCGTGGCCCCCGACCACCAGAAGATCAAGTCGGTCACCAAGGCATACGACCGCATCGCCGCCCACCCCGAGTTCCGCTTCTACGGCAACGTCGAGCTCGGACGCGACGTGGCCCGCGAAGACCTGCTCGCCTACTACCACGCGGTCATCTACGCGGTGGGGGCGCGCACCGACCGTCGCATGGGCATCCCCCGCGAGCACCTTCCGGGCAGCCACTCCGCCACGGAGTTCGTCGGCTGGTACAACGCGCACCCCGACTTCCGCAGCCTGAGCTTCGACCTGTCGGGCCCGACCGCCGTGGTCGTCGGCAACGGCAATGTGGCCATGGACGTGGCGCGCATCCTGGCCAGCCCCGCCGAGGCCCTCGCGGCCACCGACATCGCCGACGACGCGCTCGCGGAGCTCGAGGCGGGCGGCGTGCGGGAGATCGTCGTGCTGGGCCGGCGCGGCCCGGCGGAGGCCGCGTTCACGGCGAAGGAGCTCGGCGAGCTGGCGGCCCTGCCCGGGGTGGACGTCATCGTCGATCCCGCCGCGCTCGACCTGCCCGACGTCTCGCGCGAAGAGGTGGAGGCCACCCCCGACCGCAACCGCGACAAGAACCTCGCAACGCTTCGGGAGATCGCCGAGCGGCCCCGGGAGGGCCACCCCACCCGCATCGTCCTCGATTTCCTCGCGTCGCCCGTCGAGATCCTGGGAGACGCCCACGTCGCGGGCGTGCGCGTGGTGCGCAACGAGCTCTACCGGGGAGACGACGGTCGCGTGCGCCCGCGCGCCACGGACGACGAGCGGATCATCGACACCAACCTGGTCTTCCGGGCGATCGGCTACCAGGGCGTGCCGTTGATGGGCCTGCCCTTCGACGCCTGGGAGGGCGTCATCCCCAACGACGCCGGGCGGGTCCTCGCGGGCGACGGCGGAGGCGACCACCGGGGCGAGTACGTCACGGGCTGGATCAAGCGGGGGCCCACCGGGATCATCGGCACCAACAAGCCGGACGCCCACGAGACCGTCGACTCGCTGTTCGAGGACCTCGACGCAGGCCTGCTCGACCGGGGCGACGTGCCCGGACGCGAGGTGCTGGAGCGCCTGCTCTCACAACGTCGCCGGGACCTGGTCTCCTACGAGGACTGGCAGATCCTGGATGCCATCGAGCAGCGGCGCGCCGACGACCACGACGAGCGGCCCCGGCGCAAGTTCGGAGAGATCCGCGACATGCTCGCCGCGATCAGCGAGCACAAGGACGGCGAGGGCTAGCCGGAGACCCCGGCCGGCTCGATCGGCTCGTAGACCGTGTTGCGCTGCACGGGTGTCCGCCCGGCTGCGCGGATGCAGGCCTCCAGCTCCTCCGGGGTGGCGAGCTGCCCGTGGGACGCGCCCGAGGCGCGGGAGATGTTCTCGTTCATCAGGGTGCCGCCCAGGTCGTTGCACCCGGCGTCGAGCAGGCGGCCGCCTCCGGCCAGCCCGAGCTTCACCCACGAGGCCTGGATGTTCTCGATGAGGCCGTCCAGGGCGATGCGCCCCACGGCGTGCACCAGCACCACCTCGTCCCAGGTCGGGCCGGGCCGCGACTTGCCCATCAGGTACATGGGCGCGCCCATGTGGACGAAGGGAAGCGGGACGAACTCGGTGAAGCCCCCGGTGCGCCGCTGGATCTGCCGCAGCACCTCGAGGTGGTTGGCCCACGAACGCGGCCCGTCGATGTGCCCCATCATCAGCGTGGTCGTGGCGCGCAGGCCCAGCTCGTGGGCGGTGATCATCACCTCGGCCCACTCGGAGGTGCGCACCTTGTCCGGGCACAGGTGCAGGCGCACGTCGTCGTCGAGCACCTCGGCCGCGGTTCCGGGAAGGGTTCCCAGGCCCGCGTCGCGGAGGCGGGTAAGGAACTCGCGGACGGTGATGCCCAGGGTCTCCGCCCCCTGCCAGACCTCCAGCGGGGTGAAGCCGTGGACATGCATGCCCGGCAGGCGTTCCTTGATGGCCGAGAGCACGCCGACGTAGAAGTCGCCCGTGAAGTCGGGGTGGATCCCGCCCTGGAGGCAGACCTCGGTGGCGCCCCGGTCCCACGCCTCGACCGAGCGGTGCACCACCTCGTGGACGTTCAGGATGTAGGGGTCGCCTCGGAGGTTGAGGCTCTTCGGGCCCTTCGAGAAGCCGCAGAACCCGCACCGGAAATAGCACTGGTTCGTGTAGTTGATGTTCCGGTTGATGACGTACGTGACGGTGTCGCCGCAGCGCCGGCGGCGCAGCTCGTCGGCGACGCGCGCGATGGCCTCGACCTCGGCGCCGCGGGCGCGGAACAGGCGCTCCACCTCGTCCCGCGTGGGCGGCGTGTCGGCCAGCGAGCGGTCCAGGATGCCGGCCAGGTCCGGCGCCAGGCCACCGAGATCACCGGCCGAGGCGGCCTCGACCCAGGCCGGGTCGGCCCAGGCATAGGACAACCGGCGCTCGGGCACCGGGGGCTCGACGTCGATGCCGGGCGCCCACGGCGTGCGCGGGCGGACGGCGCCGTGGGAGTCGATCTGGTCCAGGTACGCCTTGAAGGCGGGGCGCGACAGCTCCTCGCGCGCGTCGTCCACCTCGACCTCAGGTGGGAACGCCGTGCGCTGGATCAGCGCCGCATCGCCCAGAGCATCCCTGAGCGATCCCATGGTCTCGTCGTCCCAGCCGTCCACCACGACGTCGCGTACGCCGGCCCGCGCCGCCGCGACGGCCTCGTCGACCGTGTCGACCACCAGCGAGGCGCGGGTCCACAGCGACGGCAGGGAGAGGATCGACAGCGCCTCGTCCAGGTTCTCCGGATCGGTTCGAAGGAAGGCGGCCCGCGTCCGCGCCACCGCGTCGAGCACGGACGCACGGTCCCCGACGTGGCGCACCGAGATCCTCCAGGGCGCGACGCCACGGGCCAGCAGCTCCATCGCCTGGTCGGGATCGGCCACCCAGGCCAGCGCGGCGCCGTCGATGGAGGAGGTGGCCACCGGCAGCAGTCCCGCCTCGAGCGCCGCCGCGCCGAGGGCGTCGTCGACCGACGGCGCCTCGAAGGCGGTCCCCCCGGCCTCGCGCGCAGCCGCATCCGCCGTCGCGGCCCGGCGGTGGATCGTGATCGCGCTCATGCGGCCACCGGCGCGGGCGTCTCGGTCCGGGCGAGCCGGTCGTCCCCGGCGAGCGCGTCGACCGCCGGGCGGACACGGGCGTCGACGTAGTCCCCGTCGATGTACTCGGGATAGACGGTCAGGCGCTCGCGGAGCGGATAGCCGGCCTCGTCCGACAGCTCGGCGAGACGGTCGATGTCGGGCCAGGGCGCCTCGGGGTTGACGAAATCGGGCGTCAGGGGCGAGACGCCGCCCCAATCGTTGATGCCCGCCAGGAGCAGGGGCCCGTAGTCGGCCGACAGGTTCGGCGGGGCCTGGATGTTCACCTCCGGCCCGAGCACCAGACGGGCCACCGCGCAGGTGGTCATCAGCTCGGTCAGCCCGGGCTCCCCGGAGGCCGCCATGGGCGTGTCCGGCTTGGCGCGGAAGTTCTGCACGATGACCTCCTGGATGTGCCCGTACTCCTCGTGCAGGTCGCGGAGCGCGAGCAGCGCCTCGACCCGCTCGGTCTCCGTCTCGCCGATGCCGATGAGGATGCCGCTGGTGAAGGGTATGCGCAGCTCGCCGGCGCGGCGCAGCATGGCCAGTCGGGTGCGCGGGCGCTTGTCGGGCGCGTCGGCGTGGGGACCGCCGGGCTCGCAGAGGCGGTCGGACACCGATTCGAGCATCATCCCCTGGCTGGGCGAGACCTCGCGGAGCTCGGCGAGCTCGCGCCGGCCGAGGACGCCCGCGTTGGGGTGGGGCAGCAGGCCGGTCTGATCGAGGACGGCCTCGCACATGGCGCGCAGGTAGGAGTGCGTGGAGTCGTGCCCGAACCGCTTCAGCGTGGCGCGGTAGCCGTCCCACCGGGCCTCGGGCCGGTCGCCCAGGGTGAAGAGCGCCTCCTTGCATCCCAGGCGCCGTCCGGCCTCGGCCACCTGGAGGATCTCGTCGGGGCTCATCGTGTGGGCCGCCGGCGTGCCCTCGTCCTTGGCGAAGGTGCAGTAGGTGCACACATCGCGGCAGAGGTTGGTGAGTGGGATGAACACCTTGCGCGAGTAGGTGACCAACGGCGCGCGGCCGCGGTCGCGAACGTTGGCCGCCGCCGCCCAGACGGCGGGGTTCTCGGCGCCGCTGAGCCCTGCGAGCGCCAGGGCGTCCTCGCGGGTCAGCCGCTCGCCGTCGAGTGCCCGCTCCACGGCCGTCCGCGGGGCGGGCCGCAGGGACTCGAGCGAGGGGTGTGTGGCCCCGGAGCTCACGCGCTCGGGTCCGGGCCCTGTCCGTCGCGGAACTTCCGCCAGTCGGCCGGCCGCTTCTCCTGGAAGCCGGCGATGCCCTCCTGCGGCTCGGGGCCGTAGACGTGGTTCAGCGCCACCAGCTCCATGCCGTGGTTGACCGACGAGTAGAGCTGGTCGGTCGACGCGTTCATGGCGATCTTCGCCAGGCGGAGGCCCTGAGGCGACTTCTTGAGGATCTCGGTGCACCACTTGTCGACCTCGGCGTCCAAGTCCTCGTCGGGCACGACGGCGTTCACCAGGCCCATCGCCAGCGCCTCCTCGGCCGAGTACTGCCGGGTGAGGTAGAGGATCTCACGGGCCTTCTTCTCGCCGACGACCTCCGGCAGCAGCTGGCACCCCCACCAAAGCGGCGCCGAGCCGATCTTCGGACCCGCCTGGCCGAAGCGGCCCGAGGTCCCGGAGATGGTCAGGTCGCACAGCACGTTCAGCTCGTTGCCGCCGCCGATGCAGTACCCGCGCACCCTCACCAGGATGGGCTTCCCGTTGTTCCGCATCGCCACCGCCAGCCGGTCGTGCAGGTGGTGCAGGTGGCGCTTCTCGGCCGCGGTGCGGGTGGGTTCGCGCACATCGCCGCCCACGCAGAAGGCCCGATCGCCGGCCCCGGTGAACACGATGACGCCGACGGCCTCGTCGTCGGCCGCGGCCTCGAAGGCCATGCAGAGCTCCTCGACCGTCTGCACGCGAAACGCGTTCAGCCGCTCCGCCCGGTTGATCGTGATGGTGCAGCGGCCGTCGCCGACCTCGTAGAGAACGTCCTCCATCTGCACGGAGTCTCTCCCATCATCGCCGTGATCCGTGGACCGGCAATCCTAAGTCACAGAGGCGCCCTGGCGTCGGGTCTCACGATATGAAACCGATGTTCGCAGATCAGGCCGCGCTGTTGCCGTGCTGTGAACCGGGGTGGTACACAAGGGTTCGTCACATGCCACACAAGACGACATCTCACGATGCGAAACAGGGGTCCGGCGAGCCACCCTCGGGTCGCTATCGCATCCAGGCCATCGAGCGGGCCGTGGCGATCCTGAACGCCTTCTCGGCAGAGGAGCCGGAGCTCGGCGTGACCGAGCTCGCCGAACGGCTCGACCTCCACAAGTCGACCGTTCACCGCTTCGTCGTCAACCTCGAGAGCGCGGGCTTCCTGGAGCGCGAGCCCCGGAGCGGGCGCTACCGCCTCGGCCTGCGCATCTTCGAGCTTGGCGGCCTGGTGATGCAGCAGATGAACCTCTGGGACGAGGCTCTGCCCTTCCTGGAGGGCCTGGTACGCGACACGGGCGAGACCGGGCACCTCGCGGTGCTGGACGGCGGCGAGGCGATCTACGTCGAGCGCGTCGAGGCGCGCCGGGCGCTTCGGGTTCCCTCCGCCATCGGCCGGGGGTACCCGGCACACGCCACCAACCTCGGCAAGGTGCTTCTGGCCGACCTGCCCACGGCGGAGCTGCGCGAGCTCGTGTCGCGGAAGGGGCTCCACGCCTACACGCCCAACACCATCACCAGCCTCGCCGAGCTCGAGAGCGAGCTCGATCGCATCCGCGAGCAGGGCTACGCGGTCGACAACGAGGAGTACGACGAGGGCCTTCGCTGCGTCGGCGCCCCGATCGTCGACCATTCGGGCCGCGTGGTGGCGGCCATCGGTATCGGCGGCCCCGTCACCCGCGTCACCCCGGAGCGCATCGAGCCTCTGGCCGATGTCCTGCGAGACGCCGCCGACGGCCTCTCACGCCGGCTCGGCGGGCACCGTCCCGGCGCCTACGGCCAGGCGTCCATCGAGGTGCGCACCGAGACCACATCCCTTCCCTCCCTCGCGTCGACCGCCTGAGCGGCGGCGCCTTCGCTTTCCACACGGCACACCAACAGGGCAACAACGACAAACAGCACCAACCCAAGGAGAGTCACGGCCATGGCGACCACCGCCTCATCGGTCCGGCTGTCGAGCCGGACCTCGCACTTCGTCCTTCCCAAGCAGTGGGCATCAATGCGCAAGGCCGAGGCTCTCGAGCGCGAGACCGGCAAGCGGGTCATCCACTTCGAGAAGGGCGACTTCCAGGGCGAGGAGTTCCGCCCCGCGCCGCACATCATGGAGGCCTGCGCGAAGGCCGTCGCCGACGGTCATGTGCGCTACGTGCCGGGCCCCGGACTGCCGGAGCTCCGCGACGCCATCGCCGAGGAGGCGACCAAGCGCGGTCGACCCACGGAGCGCGAAGAGGTCCTCGTGACGATGGGCGCCAAGCACGCCCTCACCCAGTCGCTGCTGACGATCGTGGACCAGGGCGATGAGGTGATCTTCCCGAACCCCGGCTACCCGCCGGACGAGTTCTGGATCACCTACGCGGGCGGCCGGGTCGTCTACGCGCCGCTGGTCGAGCCGGACTTCCACTTCGACCTCGACTCGCTGCGCAGCCTGATCACGCCGCAGACCAAGATGCTGATCCTCAACTCGCCGCAGCGCCCGAACGGGATGGTCGTGGGTCAGCTCGAGGAGATCGCCGCGATCTGCGCCGAGCACGACATCACGGTGCTCACGGACGAGATCTTCAGCCACATGGTCTACGCGCCGGCCGAGCACAAGACCATCGCGGCCGTGGAGGGCATGGCCGACCGCTCCGTGCTGGTCGACACCTTCAGCAAGACGTACATCATGACCGGCTTCCGGATCGGCTGGTGCGTGGCGAGCAAGGAGCTCATCACGACGATGGACATCTTCCAGCAGAACTCCGTCACCAACGTGCCGGCGTTCGTGCAGATGGCGGCGATCGCCGCGATCACCGGCCCCCAGGACCACGTGGAGGCGACCACCGCCTCGCTGCAGCGCAAGCGCGACAAGACGGTGGAGGCCCTGAACGCCATGCCCGGCATCGACTGCCCCACGCCGGACGGCTCGTTCTACGTGTTCCCGGACATCCGCGGCACGGGCATGACGGCGCAGCAGTTCGCCGACTACCTGATCGAGGACTACCAGGTGGGCGTCGTGGCCGGCACGGCCTTCGGCGACCGCGGCGAGGGCCACATCCGCCTCACCTACGCGGCCCCCGACGACGTGCTGGAAGAGGGCCTGGACCGGATCAAGCAGGCCGTCGAGAACCTCTAGGCGGCATCCCGATCGACCCGCCCGGCGGCCCACCGAGAGGCGCCGGGCGCACGGTCCCCGCGTCCCGGCCACCACCGGGACGCGGCGCGGGCCGGGACGCCCCGCCCGCGGGCGGGTAGCGTTCCCACGACACCACACCGAGACGCAAGG
>JARFPS010000041.1 GCA_029288175.1 Miltoncostaea sp.
ACGATGCAGTTCATCAAGCCCGACGTGCAGACGATCTGCGTCGGCATCGCCATGAGCATGGGCGCGCTGCTGCTGGCGGGCGGCGCCGAGGGCAAGCGCATGGCGCTCCCCAACGCGAAGATCCTGATCCACCAGGTCAGCAGCGGCTTCTCGGGTCAGGCCACCGACATCGAGATCCACGCCAAGGAGATCCTCGACCTTCGCAAGCGGCTCGACGAGGTCATTGCGAAACACACGGGCCAACCGCTCGAGAAGGTGCAACAGGACACCGAGCGGGACTTCTTCATGAGCGCCGAAGAGGCCAAGGACTACGGCATCGTCGACCGGGTCATCGAGTCGCACTAGCGTCGGCGAGGAAACCAAGGGGAGCACATGGCGAAGTCCGGCGACGACAACGAACAGCTGCTGTGCAGCTTCTGCGGGAAGTCGCAGAGGCAGGTCAAGAAGCTGATCGCCGGACCCGGCGTCTACATCTGCGACGAGTGCATCGATCTCTGCAACGAGATCATCGACGAGGAGCTGACGGCCCCCGCCCCGGTCGACGCCGAGACGCTCCCGCGGCCCCGTGAGATCTTCGACGTCCTGAACGACTACGTGGTGGGCCAGGCCGAGGCCAAGCGCACGCTGGCCGTGGCGGTCTACAACCACTACAAGCGCGTCCACATGATGTCGCCGGCCGAGGGCGAGATCGAGCTCCAGAAGAGCAACATCCTGCTGCTGGGCCCGACGGGCTGCGGCAAGACGCTGCTCGCGCAGACGCTCGCGCGCATTCTCAACGTCCCCTTCGCCATCGCGGACGCCACGGCGCTCACCGAGGCCGGGTACGTGGGCGAGGACGTCGAGAACATCCTCCTCAAGCTCATCCAGGCGGCCGACTTCGACGTGAAACGGGCCGAGACCGGGATCATCTACATCGACGAGGTCGACAAGATCGCCCGCAAGGCCGACAACCCGTCGATCACCCGCGACGTGTCGGGCGAGGGCGTGCAGCAGGCGCTCTTGAAGATCCTCGAGGGGACGGTCGCCTCCGTGCCGCCGCAGGGCGGGCGCAAGCATCCGCACCAGGAGTTCCTGACCATCGACACCACGAACATCCTGTTCATCTGCGGCGGGGCCTTCGCCAACCTGGACGAGATCATCGACCGCCGCGTGGGGCAGCGGCGCGTGGGCTTCGCGGCCGACGTGCCCAGCCGCGAGGGACAGGACACGCACGACCAGTTCGCCGAGGTCCTTCCGGAGGACCTCGTCAACTACGGCCTCATCCCGGAGTTCATCGGGCGGCTGCCGGTGATCTCGGCGGTGCACCAGCTCACCAAGGAGGATCTGATCGAGATCCTCACCGAGCCCAAGAACGCCCTGGTGCGCCAGTACAGCCGCTTCTTCTCGTTCGACGACGTGGAGCTGGTGTTCGCGGAGGAGTCGCTCGGCGCCATCGCCAACAAGGCGCTGGAGCGCGAGACCGGCGCGCGCGGCCTGCGGTCCATCCTGGAGGCGGCGCTGCTCGACGTGATGTTCGATCTGCCGTCGCGCGACGATGTCGTGAAGTGCGTGGTCACGCGCGAGACGATCGAGGGTGACCGACCGCCCACGCTGGTGACCGAGGCACGGGGCCCGCGCGTCGCGGGCGCCGACGCTTCGGCTTCGTGACGCAGGGCGCCCCGGCCGACGGCCGCCCCGCGGACGCGGGGGCACGCTTCGTACCGGCCGAGGCCGAGCCGCGCTGGATCGCGGCCTGGCAGGACTCGGGCGCGCTGGACGTGGATCCGGCGAGCGACGCCCCGGGCTTCACCATCGCGATCCCCCCGCCCAACGTCACCGGGGCGCTGCACATGGGGCACGCGCTCAACAACACGATCCAGGACGTGCTCATCCGCCGGCGCCGGATGGCCGGCGACGAGGTGAAGTGGATCTTCGGGACCGACCACGCCGGGATCGCCACGCAGAAGAAGGTCGAGGAGCAGCTCGCCGCCGAGGGGACCGATCGGTGGCAGCTCGGGCGCGAGCGCTTCCTGGAGCGCGTCTGGGAGTGGAAGGAGACCTACGGCGGGCGCATCACCCGCCAGCTGCGCAGCCTGGGCTGCACCCTCGACTACGCGGACGAGCGCTTCACCATGGACGAGGCCTACGCGGCCGCCGTGCAGCGCGTCTTCTGCGATCTTCACGCCAAGGGCCACATCTTCCGCGGTGACTATCTGGTCAACTGGGACCCGGGCCTGGGCACGGCCATCTCGGACCTCGAGGTCGAGATGCGCGAGGTCACCGATGCGATGGTCGAGATCGCCTATCCGCTGAGCGACGGCGGGGGAGAGCTCGTGGTCGCAACGGTCCGGCCCGAGACGATGCTGGGCGACACCGCAGTGGCCGTCTCGCCGGACGACGACCGCTACCGCGACATGATCGGCCGCACCTGCACGCTGCCGTTGGTGGGGCGCGAGATCCCGATCGTCGCCGACGAGGCCGTGGACCCCGAGTTCGGCACCGGCGCCCTGAAGGTCACCCCGGCCCACTCCGGCGACGACTTCGAGATCGCCCAGCGTCACGACCTGCCCGCGGTCAGCGTCATCGGCGAGGACGGGCGCATGACCGCCGAGGCGGGGGAGGCCTATGCCGGCCTGACGCCCGAGGAGTGCGCGCGAAAGGTCGTCGAGGACCTGGGCGCGGCCGGCGTCCTGAGGTCCGAGCGCGAGTACACGCACGAGGTGCCGTTCTCCCACCGAAGCGGGGAGCGGGTGCAGCCGCTGATCTCGTTGCAGTGGTTCGCCGACATGGAGGCCCTCGCCGAGCCGGCCATCGCGGCCGTGCGCGACGGGCGGGTGCGCTTCACACCCGAGCGCTTCACCGACGTCTACCTGGCCTGGATGGAGAACATCCGTCCGTGGTGCCTCAGCCGCCACCTCTGGTGGGGCCACCGACTGCCGGTCTGGTACCGCGGGGACGAGGTGCACGTCGGCCTCGATGCCCCCGAGGGCGAGGGCTGGGAGCAGGACCCCGACGTGCTGGACACCTGGTTCAGCTCGGCGTTGTGGCCCTTCGCGACGCTGGGCTGGCCGGAGCGCACCGATCAGCTGGCCGCCTTCTACCCGACGCAGGTGCTCTCGACGGCCCGGGACATCATCTTCCTCTGGGTGGCCCGCATGGTGATGATGGGCTTGGAGTACATGGACGACGTTCCGTTCTCGGACGTCTACATCCACTCCGTCGTCCAGGCGCCCGACGGCCGGCGCATGAGCAAGAGTCTCGGCACCGGCATCGACCCCGAGGAGCTGATCGCCCAGCACGGTGCAGACGCGCTGCGCTTCGGGCTCCTGATGATGTCGAGCACCCAGGACGTGCGCTTCAGTCACGACCGCATCGCTCAGGGGCGCCAGCTGGTGACCAAGCTCTGGAACGCCGGGCGCCTGGTGGTCGAGCGCGGAGGGGCCCTCGGCGACGGCGAGGTGGCACCGCAGACCGAGGCCGACCGGTGGATGGCCTCGCGCCTGACCGCCGCCATCAACGACGCCGACGAGGCCGTCGGGGGTTTCCGCTTCAGTCAGCTGGCCGACGGCATCTACCACCTGGTGTTCGACGAGTACTGCGACTGGTACCTCGAGCTGCTGAAGGCCGGCCAGGCCACGCCCGAGGTGGCGGCCGCCCTTCTCGAGCAGATCCTGGCCCTGCTCGGGCCGGTCATGCCCTTCGTCGCGGAGGAGGTCTGGGCCCAGCTTCCAGGCGCTCAGGGGATGGTCATCCGCCACGCGCCCCCGCGCCCGCTGGGCGGGCGCGACCCCGAGGCCGAGCAGGCGGTGGAGCGGCTGAAGGAAACGGTGACGGCGCTCCGCAGCTACGCGAGCGAGCGGGGCCTTCCGCGCCGCTCGGGGGTCTCCGTCTGGATCGACGGGCCGGATACTCCTGAGGCCGACACGCTGCGCGCGCTGGCCGGCGCCGAGGCGGTCGACGCACCGCCCGAGGGCGCGAGCGTGGTGGGCCTGTCGTTCGGCCGCATGCATGTCGCCCCGGCCGGTGGCATCGATCGCGAGGCCGAGATCGCCCGCCTGCAGGCGGGCATCGACCAGGCCGACTCCGAGATCTCGCGCGCCGAGCGCCAGCTCGGCAACGAGAGGTTCGTGGAGCGCGCCCCGGCCGAGCTGGTGGAGCAGGAGCGCGCCAAGCTCACCCGCTATACCGACGAGCGTGCGGCGCTGGTGGCCGAGCTGGCCGCGCTGCGAGGGGGTGGGCAATGAGCCGGCCCATGACGCCGGCCGAGGCCGTCGCCTACGTCGAGGGGCTCGACGTGCTGGGCATGAAGTTCGGCCTCCGGCGCATGCGCGCGCTGCTGCGCGAGCTGGGCAACCCGCACCTGCGCGACTCGGTCCACGTGGTCGGAAGCAACGGCAAGACCTCGACGGCACACCTGGCGGCGACGCTTCTCGGTTCGCAGGGCGCCCGCGTCGGCCTGTACACCTCGCCTGACATCCTCGGCTGGCGGGAGCGGGTCCGCATCGACGGGGTGCCGGTCGGGGAGGAGCGGTTCGCGGGGGCCGTGAGCGCGGCCCGCGACGCCGTCGAGTCGCTTAGGCTGCCCGACGACGATGGGGTGACGCAGTTCGAGGTCCTCACCGCGGCCGCCTTCGTGGCCTTCGATGCCGCGTAGTGCGACGTGCAGGTGCTCGAAGCCGGTCTGGGCGGCCGCTACGACGCGACCAACGTGCTTCCGACCGATCGCACCGCCGTGGCGCTGACCAACATCTCGCTGGAGCACACCGACCTCCTCGGCACCACCGAGGCGGCCATCGCATCCGAGAAGTTGGCGGTGTGTCGGCGCGGTGGCACCGTGACGGTCGGCCCCATGGAGCCCGCGGCGCTCACGGGCACGCGCGCTGCGGCGTCCGATCGGCGATTGGTCATCGAGGCCGTGGGCGAGGAGATCACCGTGGAGCGCGGCGACGACAGCCTGTCGGTCACGACCCCCCTCGGCCGGTACTCCGATCTGCCGCAGGCCCTTCGCGGCCCCGTGCAGCGTGGCAACCTCGCCGTCGCCATCTCGGTCGCGGAGCGTGCGAACGGCGGTCCGCTGGACGATCTGCCGGCGGCGCGCGCCGCCCTGGCCGGCGTGCGCGTGCCGGGGCGCCTGGAGCTCGCGGAGGGTGAGCCGCCGCTCTTGATCGATGGTGCGCACAATCCCGCGGGCATGCGGGCCCTCGCCGACGCGCTGCCCGAGATCGCCGGCGAGCGGGCGCCGGTGGTGGCCGTCATGTCCGCTCTGGGCGACAAGGACGTCGACGCCATGGCCGCGGCGCTCTCCTCTCCCGTGTCGGAGGTCGTCGCGACCCGGTCCAGCCACGCCCGCGCCATCGACTCCGGTGGGTTGGCGGATCGCCTTGAGCAGGCCGGTCTGGCGGCGCGGCCGGTCGACGACCCCGCGGCGGCCATCGAGGCCGCACGAGGCCTTGCGGGGAAGGGCGGGTTGGTCGTCATCTGCGGATCTCTCTATCTTCTGCGCGACGTCTACCCCTTGGTCATGGGGATGTCCGATGTCTCCGCCGACGCCGGTGGTATGCTCGCCCGCGCCGCGACCCGACCCGGGCACGATGCCGATCGAGCGGCGATTCCAGAGTGATACTGCCCTCGACCACCACCGCCTCGAGCGACTCCGATCCGTTCGAGTCCCTCTCCGACTTCTTCAATTCGGGGGCGTGGACGGCCCTCAGCCTGCTCGTGCAGGTGTTCATCGTCGCGTTGTGGTTCGCGCTCATCTACTGGAC
>JARFPS010000107.1 GCA_029288175.1 Miltoncostaea sp.
GTGCGAAGCGCGGCGAAGGCCACGAAGGGCGTCGTCACGCCGAGGGCGAGGGTGACGAGCGCGGGCAGCCAGATCTCGCCGAGCGATGCCTCGGCGAGGGCCTGGCCGCCCTTCCAGCCGATCGCGAGGAGCAGATAGGCAGAGAGGCCGTCGGTCAGCCCCTTCGGGAACGCCAGGTCGCTCCGGAACGCGGCCGCCAACACCCCGA
Organism: Miltoncostaea sp.; assembly: GCA_029288175.1. Taxonomy (GTDB): domain Bacteria; phylum Actinomycetota; class Thermoleophilia; order Miltoncostaeales; family Miltoncostaeaceae; genus JARFPS01. The sequence continues at coordinate 209 of JARFPS010000107.1, forward strand.
GCGCGAATGCCAGCACCATCGGCGAGGTGAGGTTGTCGACGACGAGGTCGAGGCTCACGGGGCGCGACCGCCGCCGCGCTGCCCGGCGCAAGACATCACTCCCGTGATGTCTCTGACGCGACCGAGTCGGCCATTATGCAGTTCGGCGCGGTCGCCGGGGCCGCCAGTTCCCGGTCCCGCGGCGCGCGTCAGCGCCAGCGGCGGCTCTCGCGGACGATCCAGACGATCAACAGCACGAGCGCCGCGATGAGCGCGATCGCCCCGAGCGGGGTGAGGACCGACGTGATCCACGGAAAGCCGATCACGATGGCCGCGATGCCGATCGCGGCGGCGATGATCGCCACGCGCTGCCAGGGCTTGAGGATGAGCCATGCCAGGCGGTTCTGGCGGAAGTAGTTGATGCCGAAGGCCGCCATCGCGAACACGAAGATGACCAAGATGATCAGGCTGGCGGCGCTCGCGATGGCGGAGAAGCCCTCCTGCCACACGACCGCGAGCGCGGCGATGCCGGCGATGATCGCGCCGTTTCGCACGCCGACCCAGTTCACGTTCATCGCGAGGACTCTCGCATACGCGGCCGCTTCGGGGTCACGTCGCCCGACCCCGCGCATGGCCGGCGCACCTGCGCACGGGCAGGCCCGGGTACCGCGGATAGGCGGGGTCGGTACGGCTCCGCCCACAGAGGACGTAGACGGCGCGGCGGGTGGGCACGGGACGGGCGTGCGCGCAGGTGGCGCACAGTCCCGCGCCGGGGGGGAGCACGGTCTCCGGGCGGGAGGGGCGGCTCAGGCCCGTGCCCGCGCCACGAGCAGGTCCACGACGTCGCCCACCGGCATCGTGCCCTCGTCTGCGCCGTGGCGACCGCGGAGCGCCGCGGCGTCGCCGGCCTGCTCCTTGTCGCCGACCACCAGCAGGTAGGGGATCTTCGCGAGCTCGCCGTCGCGGATCCGCTTTCCCACCGACTCGGCGCGCGCGTCGACCTCGGCCCGAAGCCCGGCCGCGACCAGCGCGCCTCGCACCGCCTCGGCATGATCCGCGTGGCGGTCCGCGATCGGCAGCACGCGCGCCTGGACCGGTGCGAGCCACAGCGGGAAGTCCCCGCCCGTGTCCTCGATCAGGATGCCGAGGAACCGCTCGATCGACCCCGTGATCGCACGGTGGATCAGCACGGGGCGCGCCTGGGTGTCCTCGGCGGTCTGGTACGAGAGGTCGAACCGCTCGGGCATGAAGAAGTCGAGCTGGCAGGTCCCGAGCTGCCAGAGGCGGCCCATCGTGTCGGTGACCTGGAAGTCGATCTTCGGTCCGTAGAAGGCCCCGTCCCCCTCCTTGACGACGTACTCGCGGTCGCCGAGCGCGGCGCGGAGCGCCGCCTCGGCGTGCTCCCAGGTGGCCGCGTCGCCGGTGGCCTTCTCCGGGCGGGTCGCCAGCCCGAGCAGGACCCGGTCGAAGCCGAACCGCGCGTAGAACCGGTCGATCATCTCGAGGATCGCGACGACCTCGTCCTGGATCTGGTCCGGCCGGCAGAAGACGTGCGCGTCGTCCTGGGTGAACGCCCGGACGCGGAACAGCCCGTGCAGGACACCCGACAGCTCGTGGCGGTGCACGTGGCCGAACTCGGCGAGTCGCAGCGGGAGCTCGCGGTAGCTGCGGCGGGTGCTCCGGTAGACGAGGCAGGCGCCGGGGCAGTTCATCGGCTTGACCGCGAACCCCTGGCCGTCGACCTCGGTGAGGTACATGTTCTCGCGGTAGTGGTCCCAGTGACCACTCTTTCGCCACAGCTCGTCGGAGAGGATCGTCGGCGTCGCGATCTCCTCGTAGCCCATCCGCTCGAGCTCCTCCCGAACGGCGCCCTCGACCTCTCGGATGATGCGCATGCCCTTGGGCAGGAAGAACGGAAACCCCGGTCCCGCGTCGTCGAAGTGGAAGAGCTCCATGTCGCGACCCAGCCTGCGGTGGTCGCGCGCCCGCGCCTGCTCGAGCCGCTCCAGATGGGCGTCGAGCTCCTTGCTCGTCGGGAACGCGGTGGCGTAGAGCCGCGTGAGCTGCGGGTTGCGCTCGTCCCCGCGCCAGTAGGCGCCTGCCAGCGAGGTCAGCTTGACCGCGCCGATCTCGCCGGTGTGGTGCACGTGCCCGCCGCGGCACAGGTCCACGAAGTCGTTCTGGCGGTAGATCGAGACCTCGACCTCGCCCTGGCGTCCGAGCTCCTCGACCTGATCGACCTTGTACTCGTCGCCCCGGTCGGCGAAGAACCCCCGCGCCTCCTCGATCGACATGACGGTCCGCTCGAAGGGCGCCTTCTCGGACACGATCCGCCGGATCTCCGCCTCGATCGCCGGGAAGTCCTCGTCGGTCAGCGGCCGGGGAAGGTCGAAGTCGTAGTAGAAGCCGTCCGCGATGGGCGGTCCGAAGCCCAGCTTGGCGCCCGGAACGATCGCCTGCACGGCCTCCGCCAGCACGTGCGCGGCCGAGTGGCGCATCACCCAGAGGTAGTCGTCGCCGCTCTTTCTCGTGACGATCTGGATCGCCTCGCCATCGCCGAGCGGCCGCGCCAGATCGCGGATCTCGTCGCCGACCCTGATGGCGAGCGCCGCCTTCGCCAGGCCGGGGCCGATCGCCGCGGCCGCGTCGGCGCCGGTCGCGCCCGCGGGGAGCTCCAGGGCCGCCCCGTCGGGAAGGGTTACGCTGATCGCGCGGTCGGTCTCGGACGAGGGCATCCCCTCGATCCTACCGCCTGGGACCAACGCCCCTTGTGAGCGAACCCCCGGGCAAAGGATGATCGACAGGGATGCTCGAGCGGTTCCTCTACATGCCGGACGGGCGGATCCGGACGCGCCGCATGACGGCGGTCGTGATCACGTTGGTCGCGCTCGCCCTGTTCGGCAGCTTCCTGATCACGATCACTCCGGCGATCAGCCACAGCGGGGCGCAGGCGCTCTGGGTGCTGTTCGCGGTCTTCCTCCTCAAGCTCCCGCTGGTCGGCCTGCTGTTCTGGCTGATCGTCCGCAACAAGGAGTGGCCGATGCGCCGCCCCCGCTGGAGCGACCGCGAGACGGGCGAGATCCTCGACTACATCTCCGCCGAGGCCGACCGTGTCGCGGAGTTCCCCGACGCGGACCGCCGCCTGGCGTACCTGGTCGGCGAGGCGTGGCACGTGGCCGACCGCGCCGAGGGCGAGCGCAAGGCCGACGCGGTCACGGTCGCCCTGACGCTCGATGCGCGCCGTCAGCGGCGCGGCACGCACCGCCGCTCGGGCCGCTGAGCGCCGCCCGGACCGGGTCCGGTCAGACCACGACCTCGTCGGCGACGCACCGGCGCCACGACTCCCCCGGCTCGATCGGGCGCGCGATCGGATGCCCGGTCGTGAAAGTGGGCTGTGGCGCGGCGGTTCGGGGGCGAGTCGCAGCATCCGACGTGCCCGCAGGTGAGACACATCGGAAGGTGGACCCAGGTCCCGCCGTCGCGAGGGCGGTCCTCGCAGCCCTCGGCGCCCGGGGTCGCGTCGCGGATCCGGTCGGCATCCGTGCAGGCGAAGGCCTCGGGCATCGGAACGCCCCTCGCCGAGGATCGTGGCATCGTGGCGGCGGGTCGGCGCCTACGGGACACGGCGGGTGACGCCAAGGTCGGGGAGCAACCGCCCGATCGGCCCCCGGTGCCGCGCGACGAGCCCGTAGACCGACTGGACGCGGGCGGCCCGGAGCACCCGTCCGCCGGGGAGCTCGCCGAGGATGCGGGCGATCGCGGCGTCCGCGCTCGCCACATCGCCCCCTCGGGCCGCGTGCACGGAGCGAAAGCGCGACTCCTCCGGCACGGCGGCGGCGAGACGTCGCGCCTCGGGGTCCGCGAACGGAAGGATCGTGAGGCGCCGGCGTCGATCCCACGCCGCCATCGCCGCGGCGGATGCCCGGCAGAAGCGGCAGGCGCCGTCGTAGAGCACCGTGACCCCGGGGTCAGGCATCGAAGTGCGCGCGCAGCCGCGACGCCCGCGCGCGCAGGTCACCGACCTCGAGCGGGTCCAGCCGGTCGAGTCCGGCGACGGCGCGCGACATGCGCGGGTCGCGGCGAAAGCGCTCCCGGTGGCGGGCGATGAAGTCCCAGTAGAGGACCGTGAAGGGGCACGCGCGCGCGCCGGTGCGCTCGGTGGGCCGGTACTCGCAGCCGCCACAGTGGTCGGACATCCGCTGGACGTAGCGCCCGCCGGCCGCGTAGGGCTTGGTCATCATGCGGCCGCCGTCGGCGTGGAGGGCCATGCCGAGCACGTTGGGTGCCATGACCCAGTCGAAGGCGTCGACGAAGACGGAACGGAACCACTCGAGCGCCGCGTCGGGCCGGACGCCGAGCAGCAGCATCAGATTGCCGAACAGCATGAGCCGCTCGATGTGATGCGCGTACGCCGTCCGTGCGACGCCGTCGAGCGCGTCCGAAAGACACGCCATCCGCGTGCGCGCCGCGCCGGTGAACGGCGCGGGCAGCGGCGCGTCGGCGCAGAGCGCGTTGAGGCCCTCCCAGTCGAGGGCGTGCCAGAGGCCGTGGACGTACTCACGCCACCCGATGATCTGCCGCACGAAGCCCTCGACGGCCGCGAGCGGCGCGGCGCCCTCCGCGAACG
>JARFPS010000131.1 GCA_029288175.1 Miltoncostaea sp.
AGGCTGCGCAGCGATGCCAGCGCGTCGCCGAACAGCATGGAGGTCTGGTCCATGTAGAAGAGGTCGTTGTCGATGCCCGAGAAACCGCTCGCCATGCTGCGCTTCATCACGATGACCGACTGGGCCTCGTCGACGTTGAGAATGGGCATCCCGTAGATGGGGCTCTGGGGGTTGGTGCGAGCTTGCGGGTTGACCACGTCGTTCGCGCCGACCACGAGGACCACCTCGGTGTTGCCAAGGTCCCGGTTGGTGTCGTCCAGGTCGAGGAGCTGGTCGTAGGGCACGTCCGCCTCGGCCAGCAGCACGTTCATGTGGCCGGGCATACGGCCCGCGACCGGGTGGATGCCGTAGCGCACGCTGGCTCCGTTGCCCTCCATCAGGTCCCCCAGCTTGCGCAGCTCGTGCTGGGCCTGGGCGACGGCAAGGCCGTATCCGGTGACGAAGACGACCGACTGGGCGTAGGCGAGCAGCGTTGCCGCGTCCTCCGCGTTGACCGTCCGGTAGGAGCGCTCCTCGCCGTCGGTCACGACGGCGCCGGACTGACCGAAGCCCGCGAACATCACGTTGGCGAGCGAGCGGTTCATGCCGCGGCACATGATGTTGGTCAGGATCAGGCCGCTGGCGCCGACCAGCGAGCCGGCGATGATCAGCAGGTTGTTGTCGATGGCGAAGCCGGTCGCGGCGGCAGCGAGGCCCGAGTACGAGTTGAAGAGCGCCACGAGCACCGGCATGTCCGCGCCGCCGATCGGGATGGACAGCAGGAAGCCCAGGAGCAGACCCGCCACGATGAGGCCGAGGGCGATGAACAGCGTCTCCGGGAAGATCACCAGCAGGACGCCGAGGGCCAGTGTGATGACGGCCACGCCGGCCGAAAGGGCGTTCCGGCCCGGCAGCAGGACCGGATTCTGGTTGATGGTGCCCTGGAGCTTGCCGGCCGCGATGATGCTGCCGGTCAGGGTGACGGCGCCGATGGCGATACCGAGCGCCACGGTCACCGCGGTGTCCACGTCGATGTCGCCGCCGGCCTGATCGAGCTGGATCAGCGCCGCGAGCGCCACGAGGGCCGATGCCGCGCCGCCCGTGGCGTTGAAGATCGCGACCATCTGCGGCATTCCGGTCATGGGGACCGAGCGGGCGAGCCATGCGCCGATGACGCCGCCGACGACGATGGCCGGGATGATGAACTTGTAGTCGACGATGTCGCGGTCGAAGAGCGTCGCGACGATTGCGATGAGCATGCCGAGGGCGGCGATGCGGTTGCCCTGGCGCGCGGTGGACGGCTTGCGGAGGCCCGCCATGCCGTAGATGAACAGCGCCGCCGACACCACGTAGACGGCGTTGATGATGTTCAGGACGTCTTGATCGCTCATGACTTCTCTTCACCGCCGCGCCGGAACATGCGAAGCATGCGCTCGGTGACAAGGAAGCCGCCGAAGACGTTGATGGACGCGAGGACCACGGCGATGACCGCGAGGATCTCGCTGCCCGTATCGCTCGACGCTCCGCCGACGACGAGGGCGCCGAGGATGACGATGCCGCTGATCGCGTTGGTGCCCGACATGAGGGGCGTGTGGAGCGTCGGCGGGATCTTGGTGATCACGTAGTAGCCGACGAACGTCGCCAGGACGAAGATCGTCAGCGAGGTGATGAGCGCTTCAGTCACCGGTGCGTGCCTCCTCGCCTCAGCTCGCCAGCTGCCCGGCGCGCTTGCCGTCGTGGGTGACCACAGTGCCCGCCACGACCTCGTCCTCGAAGTCCAGCGCCAGGCCCTCCTCGCCCACGATCAGCTCGAGCAACCCCTGCAGGTTCCGCGAGTACAGAACGCTCGCCTCCTCGGGCATGCTCGCCGGGACGTTGACCGGCCCCACGATGGTGACGCCGCCGACCTCGACGTTCTCGCCGGCCACCGTGCCCTCGACGTTGCCCCCCGTCTCGGCCGCGAGGTCGACGATGACGCTCCCCTCGCGCATGGCCTCCACGGTCCCTCGCTTGACGAGGACCGGGGCGGGGCGTCCGGGGATCTGGGCGGTGGTGATGACCACGTCGGCCTTGGCGACGTACTCGCCGAGCGCCGCGGTCTGCTGCTCCTGCTCCTGCTCGGTGAGCTCGCGGGCGTAGCCGCCGGAATCCTCGGCGTCGGCGACCTCGATGTCGATGAACTCGGCGCCGAGGCTCTCGACCTGCTCGCGCACGACCGATCGGACGTCGAACGCCTGAACCTTTGCGCCGAGGCGCTTGGCGGTCGCGATGGCCTGCAGGCCGGCGACGCCGGCGCCGAGGATCACCACGGTCGCGGGCGGAATGGTCCCGGCGGCGGTCATCATGAGCGGGAAGAAGCGCCCGATGGTGTTCGAGGCCATCAGGACGGCCTTGTAGCCGGCCAGCGAGGCCTGCGAGCTGAGCACGTCGAGGCGCTGGGCGCGGGCGATGCGCGGAACCATCTCCATGGAGAAGGCGGTGATGCCCCGTCCCGCGAGATCGTCGATGAGCTGGTCGTTCTGGCGGGCGTTGAGCATTCCGATGACCACGGCTCCGGACCCCAGGTGGCCCAGCTCGTCGGAGGTGGGCTCACCCACCTTGGTGACGACGTCGGCGCCCCCGAGCAACGCCCCCGCGTCGGCGACCACCTCGGCACCGGCCTGGCGGTAGGCGTCGTCGCTGTAGGACGAGGCGTCCCCCGCGCCGGCGGCGACCGCGACGGTGTGGCCATCGCGCGTCAGGCGCTGGACGGTCTCGGGTACGAGCGAGACCCGTGTCTCTCCCTGGGCCGACTCGGCCGGAACGGCGATCTTCATGGCAGCGTGGTCGAGATGTCCTGTCGGGGAATCGGTCTGAGTCGGGCCGTCCGGCCCGAGCCGCGCGACACTCTACAAACCTCCGCGGGTACCGGGAGGGCAATACAGGCTGTGCCCGGCGGCTTCAACCCCCGCCTCCGGGCTGATCCTCACCGAACAGCAGCGGCTCCAGGCCGACGGTCAGGCCGGGGCGGTCGCTAACCTCCCGCACCGCCAGCACCACGCCCGGCATGAAGCTCTCGCGCGACAGCGAGTCGTGCCGGATCGTCAACGTCTCGCCGAGCCCGCCGAGGATCACCTGCTGATGAGCGACCAAGCCCGGCAGCCGCACCGAGTGGATCGGCACCTCGCCCTCCATGAGGCCGCCGGTGCGGAGCGCGGTCCCCGACGGGGCGTCCAGCTTGCGGTCGTGATGCAGCTCGATGATCTCGGCCTTGGGCATGTGGCGCGAGGCCTCGGCCGCGAAGCGCATCATCAGGACCGCGCCGACGGCGAAGTTCGGCGCGATGAGCAGGTTCGCCGGGCCGGCCTCGGCCCGCTCCCGGAGCTCGGCCACCTGATCGTCGGACAGGCCCGTGGTCCCGATGACGCCGTGCACGCCCGCGTCAAGCAGGGCCACGGCGTTCTCGAACACCACGTGGGGTTGCGTGAAGTCGACCGCGACCCGGGCGCTCGTCGCCTCCAGGGCCGAGGCGAGGTCGCCGTGCACGTCCGCGGCGGCGGGCAGGGCCGGGTCCACCCGCGCAACGACCTCCATGTCGGGCTCCGCCCCGACGGCGGCCACGACGGCCTCCCCCATGCGCCCGCCGGCGCCCGTCACGATCACCCCGATCACCCCGCCACCCTATCGAGCGCGCCGGAGTCCTCGGCGTGAGCGGCGGCCCGGCATGGGTCGCCGAGGGCGAGGGTCCGGTGACCTTCGCCCTGGTCGCCGGTCTCGGAGACCCCAAGGAGGCCTGGGCGCGCGTCGTCCCCGTCCTGACGGGCTCCGGCGCCCGGGTCCTGACCGTGGACAACCCCGGCGTCGGAGCGGCGGCCGGAGCGGGCGCGCCGGCCACGATCGCCGAGATGGCGGAGATCGTGGGTGGTGCCATCGGCGACCTCTCCTCGGGCGCGGTGCACCTGGTCGGCCATTCGATGGGCGGCATGATCGCCCAGGAGATCGCCGTCGCCCGTCCGGATGCCGTCGAGTCGTTGACCCTCTGCTGCACCTATGCCGAGGCTGGCGCCTACTGCCCCCGCCTGGTCGCCTGCTGGCGGGCGGTGACCAGGGCGCTCGGGGTGCCGGAGGCCCGGCGCCAGCTCCTGCCATGGGCCTTCACGCCCGGCTACTTCCTGGACAGGCCCGAGGACATCGCCGCGATCGACGGCATGCTTGAGAAGGCCTCACCGAGTGAGGAGGTGTTCCTCGCTCAGCTCGACGCGCTCGATCGTCACGACGCGCGCGGGCGCCTCGGAGCCCTGGGCTCTCGGGCGACGGTGATCGCCGCCGAAAGCGACATCCTGATCCCGCCCGACCGCACCGATCTCCTCGCCGACGAGCTGCCCGGGGCGCGACGCATCACCGTGCCCGGCGGGCATGCGTGCTTCTGGGAGCACCCGGAGCCCTTCGGCGCCGCGCTCCTGGAGGCGGCGGGAGTCTAGGAGGTCGAGCCCGTGCCGGGCTCGGTCGGTCCCTGGTCCAACCGGAACGGCGGGTACTCGTCGCGCATCAGCATGGCGTAGGCGACCACGCGGAACGCCCAGCGGTTCGCGCCCATGACGAGGTCGAAGATGTTGCCGGGATAGCGGTCCTTGAACAGCAGCACCACCGCCGCGAACAGGACCAGCAGACCCGCGAGGCCCGGGAAGTAGTCGGACGCTCCGACCAGCGCCGCAAGCACCAGGTAGTGCGGGATGGCCAGGAGCCACCACTTGACGAGCACCAGGCCGCGCGACAGACGCTCGGGGTAGTCGATCTCAAGCGTGGCGGGGTAGTCCGGAGCCGGGTCGAGCGAGAACGGCGGATAGCGATCGGTGCCCAGCGCGGAGTATCCGTAGAAGGCGACCCGCCACGTCCATCTTAGGACGCCCACGTTGAAGTCGAAGGCCCCGCGCGGGTAGCGCTCCGTGAACAGGATCGCGAAGAACGCGTAGATCGTGACGGCCACGACGGCGATCCAGAGGAAGAACAGCACGATGTAGTGCGGGATCGACAGGACCCACTTGACCAACCACAGCCACCGGCTGAGCGGCGGGTCGAGCCGGCCCGTGAGGCGGACCGGTGAGTCCGGCCCGGTGTAGGCCGTGCTGGTGTCGGTGGCGGTCATCGGGGCCCAGACAACGCCACCCCGGACCCTCCTGTCAAGCCCGGGAGGACGACCCCACGGAGCTGACGGCGTCCGCGAGATCGGTCGAGAGGCGGCCCGCCGCGTCGGCGATCGTGCGGGAGCTCGTCCCGATGGCGGCGCCCGACAGGCCCGCGGGGTCCCAGTGCTCCTCGGCGATGCCCTGGAGGTCGTCGGCACCGACGGCCTCGATCCGCTCCACGATCTCGTCGACCGACAGGAGTTCAGTGTCGCCCAGCACGGCCCGGCCGATGCGGTTCATGCGGTTGCCCGGGCTCTCGAGCCCCAGCACCAGGCGCCCCTTGAGGTGATCCTTGGCGCGTCGGAGCTCGGCCGGAGAGACCCGCTCGGATCCGAGCCGCAGCAGCTCGGTGCGCACGATCTCGCACACCTGACCCAGGTTGTCGCCGCGCGTCCCGACGTACACGCCCAGCTGCCCCGTGTCCGCGTATCCGACGGTGTAGCTGCCCACCGAGTAGGCGAGCCCGCGCTTCTCGCGCACCTCCTGGAACAGCCGGCTGCTCATGGCGCCGCCCAGGATCACGTCCAGCACCTGCATGGCGTGCCGTCGATCGTCGCTGCGCGACAGGCCCGGCCCGCTCAGCGACAGGTGGTACTGCTCGGTGGGCTTCTCTTCCACGAGCAGGCGGGGACCGCCCGCCACGGCCGGCTCGATCGCGCCCGCCGACGGCGCCTGCGCAAGCTCGCCGAGGTGGCGGTCGCAGAGCTCGCCGAGGGTCTCGTGGTCGACGTGGCCGGCTGCCGCGACGACGACGTTGGGCGACGTGTAGTGGCTCGCGTGATAGCGGCGCACCTCGTCGGCGGTGACCGACCCCACCACCTCGCCGAAGCCGATCACCGGGCGGCCCATGGCCTGGCCCGGGAAGAGCGCCTGGGTGGCGAGGTCGTGGACCTTGTCCTGGGGATCGTCCTCGTACATGGCGATCTCCTCGAGGACGACCTCGCGCTCCTGCTCCAGCTCGGCCATCGCGGGCCGCTGCAGCATGTCGGAGACGATCTCGAACGCGTCGCCCACGAGGTCGTCGAGGACGCGCGCGTACACCACCGTGTAGTCCTTGCCCGTCGCGGCGTTGACCTCGCCGCCCAGGCCGTCGAACTCCTCGGCGATGCGCTGAGGAGAGCGGGTGGGCGTGCCCTTGAAGAGCATGTGCTCCAGAAAGTGCGAAACGCCCGATTCCTCGGGCGTTTCGAACCTCGATCCGACACCGATCCAGGCGCCGACCGCGACCGAGCGCGCGCCTGGCATCGACTCGGTGACGAGTCGGATGCCCGACGCGCGCGAGCTCCGATGAAGGGCCTGCTCCATCGGCGGTCTCGCTACTCGGTGGTGCTGAGGCGGCGCCGGCGTCGGCGTCGGCCGCCTCCGCCGCCCTCGCCGTCTCCCCCGTCGCCGTTGGGGGCTCCCTCGGAGACGATCTCCTCGCCGTCCTCGCCCAGCATCCTCAGGCCGATGCGCCCGCGGTCCTTGTCGACCTCGAACACCCGCACGTTGACGGTGTCGCCGCGCGAGACGATGTCCTCCACCTTGTCGACGCGACCGGTGGAGAGGTTGGAGATGTGCAGCAGCCCGTCGGTGCCCTTGGTGAGCTCCACGAACGCGCCGAACGTGGTCGTCTTGACCACCTTGGCGCCGTTGAAGGTGTCCCCCACCTCGACGTCCTTGGTGAGCGACCGGATGACCTCAACCGCCTCGTCCGCCTTCGGGCCCTCGGCGCCGTAGACGTTGACGTGGCCCTCCTCGTCGACCGAGATCTCGACCGCGTAGTCCTCCTCGAGGCCGCGGATGGTCTCGCCACCCTTGCCGATGAGGGCCCCGATGCGGTCGGGGTCGATCTTGATGGAGCTGATGCGCGGGGCGTAGGCGGACATCTCCTCGCGCGGGCCGTCGATGGTCTTGCCCATCGTGTCCAGGATGAACATGCGGGCCTCGCGGGCCTGGGCCAGCGCGTCCCGCATGATGTCCATGGTCACGCCGGTGATCTTGATGTCCATCTGGAGGGCCGTGATGCCCTCGGTGGTGCCGGCGACCTTGAAGTCCATGTCGCCGAGGTGGTCCTCATCGCCCTGGATGTCGGTGAGGACGACGTACTCGTCGCCCTCCTTGATGAGGCCCATGGCCACGCCGCCCACCGGTCGCTCGATCTTGACGCCCGCGTCCAGCAGGGCGAGCGAGGAGCCGCAGACCGAGGCCATCGAGCTCGATCCGTTGCTCTCGAGGGTCTCCGAGACGAGCCGCAGCGTGTAGGGGAACTCCTCCTCGCTGGGGATCATCGGGAGCAGCGCCCGCTCGGCCAGCGCGCCGTGACCGATGTCGCGGCGCTTGGGTCCGCGCATGAAGCCGGTCTCGCCGACGCTGAACGGCGGGAAGTTGTAGTGATGGATGTAGCGCTTGGTGGTCTCGATGCCGAGCCCGTCCAGTCGCTGGGCCTCGCGGGTCGTGCCCAGGGCCAGGAGCGTCATGACCTGAGTCTCGCCGCGGGTGAACAGACCGCTGCCGTGGGTGCGCGGGGTCACCGACACGTCGCACTCGATCGGGCGAATCTCCGTGGCGCCGCGGCCGTCCGGGCGCTCCTTGTCCACCGCGATGCGCTTGCGGATGATGCTCTTGGTCAGCGAGTCGAACGCCTTGCCGACCGCGGCGGCCTCCTCGGCCTCGGGCTCGTCGCCGAGGATCTTCTCGCGGGCCGCGGCCTTGAGATCCGCGATCTTGTCACGGCGCTCGAGCTTGCCCTGCTCGCGGGTGGCCTCCGACAGATCCTTGCCGACCGCCTTCTCGACCTTGGCGAGCAGCTTCTCATCGACCTCTTCGGCCTCGAACTCCCACTTGGGCTTTCCGGCCTTCTTCTGCAGCTCCAGCTGCGCGTCGCAGAGGCGGATGATCTCCTCGTGGGCGATCTCGAATGCCTGGAGGATCGTCTCCTCGTCGACCTCCACGGCGCCTGCCTCCACCATGGAGAGGGCGTCCTTGCTCCCGGCAACGATGAGGTCGAGGTCGCCCTCCTCGATCTCCTCGAGCGTGGGGTTGACCACGAAGTCGTCACCGATCAGGCCGATGCGCACCGCGCCGATGGGCCCGAGGAACGGGAGGTCGGAGATCATCAGCGCCGCCGACGCCCCGTTGATGGAGAGGGTGTCGTGGGCGTTGACCTGGTCGGTCGAGAGGATCGTGGAGACGATCTGCGTCTCGTTGCGGTAGCCCTTGGGCCACAGCGGCCGAATGGGCCGGTCCGTCATGCGGGCCGTCAGCGTCGCCTTCTCGGAGGGGCGCGACTCCCGCTTGATGAAGCCCCCCGGGATCTTCCCGGCGGCGTACATCCGCTCCTCCACGTCGACCGTCAGCGGAAAGAAGTCCGCTCCGGGTCGCGGAGACCGCGATCCCGTGGCCGTCACCAGAACCATCGTGTCGCCCGACCTCACGACGACCGCGCCGTTGGCCTGCTTGGCCAGCTTTCCGGTCTCGAAGGTGATCGCGACGTCGCCGACGTCGGCGGTTACCGTCTCTTGTGCCATCTCGTCTCGTCCCTTGTCTGGCCGCCTCCTCCGCGGAGCGCGACCGTCATCAGGCATGCGCGGGCTGGACCGTCGCCGGTCGGCCCGCGCCGCTTGTCAGTGTCTAGCGCCGCAGTCCGAGCGACGCGGTGAGCTCGCGGTAGGCGTCCACATCGGTCGCCTCGAGGTACTTGAGCAACCTCCGACGGCGGCCCACCATCTTGAGGAGGCCGCGCCGCGAGTGGTGATCCTTCTTGTGATCCTTCAGGTGTTCGGTCAGCGCGTTGATGCGCTCGGTCATGATGGCGATCTGGACCTGCGGTGAGCCGGTGTCCGACTCGTGCCGGCGATGCTCCTCGATGACCTTCGTCTTATCGTCCTGATTCATTCTGTTCTGTCCTGGGTCAGGCCACGGCGTCGCCTGGACGGCCACGCCGGGTCAGTGGAAAACGCTCCGAGATCGGGGCGCGCCGAAGGGACGGCCGTCGACCCGTCGTGCGGGTCGCGGCGGTCGTCGGCACCACGCGTATGTCGTGAACTCTCAGCCTCGTCTCGGATCTCGCGGGCGATGCTAGCAAAGGACCGGCCGATCCCCTCATCCCCCCTCCGCATGGGCCGCCACGATCCGTCGGGTCGCC
>JARFPS010000139.1 GCA_029288175.1 Miltoncostaea sp.
CTCGGGAGGTCGGGCCCGCCTTCGTCCGGATCGAGGCGCACCGTCGCCGACTCGTTCCACACCAGGCGGCGATCCTGGAGATCGGCCGAGATCTCGAGCCAGTCCTGAAAGCCGACCGTCCGGGCGGCTCCACCCAACGAGGGCACGACCAGCAGCGCGGCAAGCGCGACGACGACGAGCCGGCTCATCGGCCCCTCGCCGGGATCGCGGTCGGAAGCCGGTGCGGCGGGCGATGCTCCCGCCGGACGACCGCGTCGGAGCCCCACCCCTCGCGGCGGGCCACACCGGCGGCGATGCGATCGACGGGGGGTCGGACGGCGGCCGCGGCGGACAGCTCGAGGCGGTCGGGGCCGGGCATCTCGGCGGCAGGCTATCGCAGCGCCTGGCGCTTCCCGCCTCGCGCGGGTGGGTGCCGTTCGGCTCCGTCACGGACCTGCGCGCCGGTGGGGGCGCTCACCGCGGGGCGGCTCCGCCCGAGACCGCGAGCGCCGCGAGCCGGAACCCGCTCACGCCGGCGGTGCGTCCTTGGTCTTCTCGATCAGGCGGACCTCGATGGTCACCTCGGGGTCGATCGCCTTGAGCATGTCGTAGACGTTGAGCGCGCCGACGGCGGCGCCGGTGAGCGCCTCCATCTCGACGCCGGTGCGCGCCGAGGCGAGCGCCTCGCACCGCACGCGAACCTCGCCGTCCGACGGCGTCACATGCACGTCCACCGAGACGCTGTCGAGCGGCAGCGGATGGCAGAGCGCCACCAGGTCGGGCGCGCGCTTGGCGCCGGCGATGCCGGCGACGCGGGCGACCGCGGCGGCGTCACCCTTGGGAAGGCGCCCGTCGTAGAGCGCCCGGGCGGCCTCGGCGGTGGTGGTCAGACTGGCCTCGGCCACCGCCCTCCGCCGAACGACGGGCTTGTGTCCGACGTCCACCATGCGGGCCCGTCCCTTCTCGTCGAGATGCGTCGGCCGGCCGGCCACCTCAGGCCCCCGTGGCCGGACCGTCGGCGGTGCGCTTGCGCCGGATGTCGAGCAGCTGGTGCTCGAGCCACTTGCCCACGTCGTTCTCGCGGACGATGCGCTTGATGGCGTCCAGGCGCTCACCGCGCTCGTCCAGATCCATGCTGAGCGCCGTATAGAGGGCCTCGGCCTGGGCATCGATGTTGAACGGGTTGATCGAGACGGCGAACGCCCCGAGCTCTTCGTGCGCGCCGACGTTCTCCGAGAGCACCGTGACCCCCTGTCGCTCGTTGACCAGCGGGGCCTCCTTGGCGATCAGGTTCATCCCGTCGTAGACCGGGTTGACCAACAGCACGTCGTAGTGCTTGTACGCCGCCACCGCGAGCGGCAGGTTGCTCTCGATGCGCAGGTCGATGGGCATCCAGTCCGTGTTGCCGTGCTTGGTGTTGATGTGGCTGACGACGTCGCGGATCTTCTCGAGGTACTCGACGTACTCGGGCACGTCCTGCCGCGACGGCTGGAGCAGCGCGAAGAACGTGATGTCCTCGAGGTACTCGGGGTGGCGATCGAGGAAGACGTCGAAGGCCTTGAACCCCCGGAGGGTGTTCTTGGACAGGTCCGTGCGGTCGACGCGGATCACCAGATGCGCCCGGCGGCGGCGGAGGATCTGGGCCTCACAGGCGGCCACCTCGTCCGACGTGGCCAGGTCCTCGAACATCGGCGCGTTGACCGAGATGGGGTACGAGCGCGCCCAGACCTCGCGTCCCTTCCACCGCACGACGCGTCGGTTGTAGTCGACGCGCAGGTCGAGCAGGTCCTCGCAGCACTGGAGGAAGTTCCGCGCGTAGCGCGGCGTGTGGAAGGCGACGATGTCGTTGGCGAGCAGGCCGGTCAGGATGCCCTCACGGATGTGGCCCGGCAGCACCCGCCAGTAGTCGGGCTGCGTCCAGGGGATGTGCACGAAGAAGTGCAGGAACGCCTCGGGGTGCCGGCGCCGGATCTCCTCGGGTGCGGTGTACAGGTGGTAGTCGTGGAGCATCACCAGGGCGCCGGGGTTGCGATCGAGCTCCTCCGACACGGCCTCCGCGAAAGCCCTGTTCGCGACCAGGTAGCCCTCGCTCCAGGCGTCGAGCTCCTCGCGGCGGATGTCCGGCGCGTTCGACAGGTCCCAGAGGTAGTGCTGGATGAACCACAGCATCGGGTTCGCGACGACGTTGTAGTAGCGGTCGTAGGTGTCCTCGTCGATCTCCACCAGGCGCAGCCGGGTATCGGCGCCGACGCCGGGCACGGCGAACGTCCCTCGCTGCTCGCGGGCCATCTCCACGTCCTCCGGGCTCAGCGCCGCCGAGATCCACAGAGCGGGCGTGTGGTCGATCAGCCCGGCAAGGGCGGTGACCAGTCCGCCGCCACCGCGCTCGGCCACACGCGATCCGTCCGGCCGTCTCACGAACGTGATCGGGCCGCGGTTGGAGACCAGGATCAGCGGCTCGGCGGACATCCGGAGAGCGAGGTCAGCTGTCGGCGAGCCGCGTGAAGATGCCCAGCCAGTCGCGCAGCAGGCGGGGCGTCAGGAAGTCGTGTCGCACGTGCTGTTTTCCCCGGCGGGCCATGGCCTTCGCCGCGTCGGGATCGAGCAGCAGGTCGGTCACGCGCGCCGCGCACTCCTCGATACTCGACACCAGGTAGCCGGTCTGCCCGTCGACGATCTGAAGGGGGATGCCCCCCACGTTGGACGCCACGCTGGGGCGCGCCTTCCAGAGCCCCTCGGTGACGGTGAGGCCGAACCCCTCGCGGATCGACTTCTGCACCACGACGTCGGAGTGGCTCTGGAACGCGTTGACCTCCACGGCGCCGACGTTGTTGAGGTTGCTCAGGATGTAGATGTCGGGGTCGTCCGCCGCGTAGTCCTCGGAGCGCTGGTAGAACTCGACGCCCTCGGGGTCGTCGGTCGCCATCGAGCCCACCAGGGCGAGCTGCAGGTCGGGCACCTTCTTCTTGACCATCCGGTAGGCGTCGATGACGCCCATCGGGTCCTTCCAGGGATCGAAGCGCGAGACCTGGAGCATCAAGGGCCGCTCCACGTCGGGCCCGAACTGGTCGACGATGTAGGACGCGTCCTCGGGCGACAGCGCCATGTTCTTCGGAGCGAGCGGATCGATGGCCGGCGGCATGATGACCGGCTCCGGCACGGTGTCGCCCGGCGGGATGTACTGCGCCATATGGAAGACGGACAGGTCGTAGCCCTCCACCATCGGCGTGAGGAAGTCCAGGACGTCCTGATGGGGGGTCGAGAGGTCGATATGGCAGCGCCAGATCCACTTCGCTCCGTCGATGGGCGCGTGCATGCGCATGGCGGCGGGCTGCGGATCGTGGATGATCACGTAGTCGTAGTCGTCGGTCAGCCCGCCGACGTTCATCAGGTTGTAGCGCTCGAACGTCGCCTTGTCCTCGTCGGTCAGCGTGATGGGCTCGCCCTGGAGGGCGTTGTGCATCGACTTGGTGACGCCGAAGAAGTCGTCGCGCCCGTACATCACCTTCCACTCCGCATCCAAGCCCACGTCGTTCATGAGCGGCACGAGGCTGTACAGGATCTCGGCGACCCCGCCGCCGAAGCTGGTGGCGTTGACGTGGAGGACACGCTTGCCCTCCAGGGGCTGAGCGAGCGCGCGCACCTCGGCCATGAGGTCGCGGGAGACGATGCTGTGATAGTCGGCAAGAGACTTGCTGCCAACGTTGACGGCCCGGAGCACTCGGGGGGACCTCCACTGCTCGATCCGGCGCCCGAGCGGCGCCGACGTGCGACACTCTACCCGCCGCCGAGGTGGGCGCGAGCCCGCGTCGCGCCGCGGGTGGGGCCCTCCCTTTCGTGCTGAACCTCCGCCTCTATCGCACCAGCTGGATCGTCGCCGGCGTAGCGTTGATCGTGGCACTGCTGACGCTGAGCACGCCGCCCGAGGCCGAGGTCTCCGACCGACCGTTCGCGTTCGAGGGCGCGGAGGCGCTGCGCCTGACCCAGCAGCTGAGCGGCGTGGCGGGCGAGCGGCCGGCCGGCAGCGAGGCGGACAGCCGCTCCGCCGACTGGGTCCGCGCCCGGCTGGCGGAGGTGCCCGGCGACAACCCCGTGCAGACCCAGGAGTTCGAGGCGCGCACGGACCGGGGGCGCCTGCTGCTGCGCAACCACTACCTGGTGCTGCCGGGGCCCGGCGACGGCGG
>JARFPS010000140.1 GCA_029288175.1 Miltoncostaea sp.
ACGTCACCGATCAGCAGGGTGATCTCCGCCTCGTTGTGATCGGGGCGCTGCTTGGTGAGCACCGCGAGCGTGGCGCCGAGCTTCTCGGCGAAGTGGTTGGCCAGCTTCGCGCGACCGGCGTCGGGCGAGACGACCACCAGCTCCTCGGGCAGCTCGCCGGCGAACCGACGCTCCAAGAAGTGGTCGGCCAGCATCGGCACGGCGGTCATGTGGTCGACGGGGACCGAGAAGAAGCCCTGCACCTGACCGGCGTGGAGGTCCATGCTCAAGACCCGGTCCACCCCGGCGGCCTCGAGCAGCTCGGCCACCAGCTTTGAGGTGATGGGCTCGCGCGGAGCCGACTTCTTGTCCTGGCGCGAGTAGCCGTACCACGGGATCACCGCGTTGATGCGATGCGCCGAGGCCAGCTTGGCCGCGTCGATCATGATCAGCAGCTCCATGATGCTGTCGTTGACCGGCCGGCTGGTGGACTGCACGAGGAACACGTCGGCGCCGCGGATGCTCTCCTCGTACTTCACGTAGAGCTCGCCGTTGGCGAAGGTCTTGAGCGTCACGTTGCCGAGCTCGATACCCAGGCGCGCCGCGATGCGCTCGCCGAGCTGACGACTGGACCGGCCCGCGAAGACCATGAGCCGCTTCGAGTCGCTGCGATCGATGCTGGTGCTGGCGCTCACTTGGTGGTGCCCCCCTGGCTCTGTTCCATGGCCTCGCGCGCCTTGGCGGCGGCGCGCTCGGTGAACCCCTCGATGTTCTTCTGGCGGGCCCGCGCGATGGCGAGCGCGCCGTCCGGCACGTCGTCCGTGATGATCGAGCCTGCCCCGGTCATCGTGTCATCTCCGACGGTCACCGGTGCCACGAAGACGCAGTCGGAGCCGGTCTTGACGCGGGCGCCGATGACGGTGCGGTGCTTCTGGAAGCCGTCGTAGTTGGCGGTGATGTTGCCCGCCCCGATGTTGCTGCCGGGGCCGATGTCCACGTCGCCGACGTACGACAGGTGCGGAACCTTGGCGCCCTCCCCCACGTCGGCCTTCTTCATCTCGACGTAGGTCCCCGCCTTGGAGCCGTCGCGCAGGCGGCAGCCGGGGCGCAGCCGGGCGTAGGGGCCCACCTCGCAGCCCTCGCCGACCTCCGAATCGTCGATGTGCGCCGCCACGACCCTCGACCCGGAGCCCACGGTGGAGTCGGTGAGCACCACGTCCGGACCGATCTCGCAGTTGTCGCCCACCTGGGTGTCGCCTCGCAGGTGGACGCCCGGCCACAGCACGGTGTCGGGCCCGACACGGGCGTCGACGTCGACGTAGACCCGCTCGGGGTCGGGCATCGACACCCCGCCCAGCATCAGCTCCTCGCGCAGCCGCCCGCGCAGCACCGCCTCGCAGGCGGCAAGCTCGACCCGCGTGTTGACACCAAGGACCTCGGTCGGATCGTCCAGCGTCATGGCGCCCACCGGGCCGTCGAGCAGGGGAAGCGCATCGGGCAGATAGAACTCGCCCTGGGCGTTCGACGAGCCGACGCCCGACAGCGCGTCCAGGAGCCCCGCCGCGTCGGCCGCGTACAGCCCGGCGTTGAACTCGGTCAGCGCCAACTCCTCGGGGGTGGCGTCGCGCGCCTCGACGATGCGCTCCACACGCCCGTCGCCGCTGCGCACCACGCGCCCGTAGGCGCCCGCGTCGTCGAGGTGCGCCGTCGCCACCGTGGCCGCGGCGCCGTCGGCCCGCTGGGCGTCGAGCAGGCCCTGAACGGCCTCGGCCGTGAGCAGGGGGGTGTCGCCACAGAGGATCAGCACCGTGTCGCAGGCGCCATCGAGGGCGCGCAGCCCGACCGCCGCGGCGTGGCCCGTGCCCCGCTGCTCGTGCTGCACCGCAGCGCTCACCCCGTCGGGCAGCGTGGCCTCGACGTCCTCGGCGCCGTGGCCCACGACCACGACGGCGCGGTCGAGGCTGAGGTCGCCGAGCGCGGCCAGCACCCATCCGAGCATCGACCGCCCGGCGAGCGGATGGAGCACCTTGGGGGTGCTCGACCGCATCCGCGTGCCCTGCCCCGCCGCAAGCACCACCGCGCCAACGCTCATCGTGCGCCCTCCAGCACGAGCGACCCTGGTTGGGGCGGGAGGATTCGAACCCCCGATCGCGGGACCAAAACCCGCTGCCTTACCACTTGGCTACGCCCCAGCTTCCGCCGGTTTCCGACGGGGGGATTATACGCTGGCCCTCCGGCCGACCACCCCCCGAAAGGAACAGCTGCCCCCCTCCGGACCGCCGGTGCTGCCCGCGCTCGTCTCGCGCGCGCGAGCACCGTTCCGGGTCGCGCGGCCCGCCCCTGCGCCCGCCCGCCGAGGAGCGGCGCCGCCCGACCATGCGCTGCTGGCGGCGGCCCTGGAGGACGCGACCGACGGCTGGACCGTCGACTATCCGCGCCTGGCGGCATCGGACGAGCTGGTGGCCTACCGCGGGGCGATCTCGATGGTCGATGCCGACCGGCTCGACCGGACCGGTCAGCTCGCCTTCTGGATCAACGCCTACAACGCCTGCGTGCTGGGCCTGATCGTCGAGCGCTGGCCGCTCGACAGCGTGGCGGCGGTGTCCGGCGCGTTCACCTCCCTGCGGTTCCGGGTGGCGGGCGCCGAGATGACGCTGGACGAGATCGAGCACGGCAAGGCCCGCCGGCTGGGCGACCCCTACGTGCACTACGGCCTGAACTGCGGGGCCCGCGGCTGCCCGCCCCTGCGCGTCTACGGCGACGACGTGGACCTGGAGCTGGCCGCCAACGGGCGCCGCTACCTCTCCGATCCCGCCCGCGGCGCCCGCGAGGAGGACGGCAGGCTGCTGCTGAGCCGCATCCACCAGTGGTTCGGAGGCGACTTCGCGCCCCTCGGCGACGGACCGTCGTTCGCCTCGATGCTCCTGGCCACATGGCGACCGCAGCGGGTGCTTCCCACCGTCCGCGCGTTGCTTCCCGGCGAGCTGCGGACCCTCGACGAGGTAGGCTTCCTGGACTACGACTGGTCGGTCAACTCGTCCTGAGCGCCCGTCGCGCGGCCACGCCGGAACCATCTCCGCGGGATGGCCGTGGCGGCGAGCACCGCCGGGGCCAGCGCCAGCGCGGCGATGTCGAACATCACGTAGACCCCCGCGATGCCGCTGGGCGGGTTGCCGTCCGGGACACCGAGGACCGGAACGGTCTCCGCCCAGGTCCAGGTGCCGATGGCCGTGCCGTAGATCTCCAGGAAGGCCACCGCCAAGAACACGCCCGCGTACACCGTGGGCGCCCGGCCGCGCCACAGGAACAGCAGCAGCAAGAGCGCTCCGGAGGCGCCGGCGACATCCAGCTGAGGCAGCGCCACGAGCCCCAGGATGGCCCAGGTCCCCACGCCCACGGCCGCGAACAGACGGAACGCGTTGGCGCGCGCCCGGACGAACGCCATCTGGCTGAGGCGCAGCCCCGTCAGGTAGATCAACCCGTGCCCGGCGGGGACGAACAGCGGCAGGTTGCCGAGGCGGTACTCGTAGACGCCCCAGATGATGGAGCCGATGACCTCGGCGGTGGTGGCCACCACGATGACCACGATGGTCTGCGCCCGCTCGATGGGCGTGATGTGGAAGAAGACGATCGCCAGGTAGCCCCAGACGACGGTGCTCAGGAGCATCTGCTGCGACAGCGTGGTGAAGCCGTCCAGCCACAGGCCCACGGTGGTGAGCGCCAGCGTGGCCAGGCAGAAGCGGCCGGGCGAGCGCACCAGCCGTTCGACCACCCCGGCGTTCGGGCTGATCGGAGCGGTCACCTCGCGGGGCACGGTGCTCACCGACACGCGATCCATCCTTCCACACGTCGGGCGATTCACGGCCGACCTGTGAACGGGACGGTGCTCCCGTCACGCGCGAGGGGTAGGGTTGTCAGGAAATGCGGTCCGCCCGCCCAAGGAGCCCATGAGGCATCGTTTTCAGTCCGAGATCGAAAGCTTCCGCGAGGGGCTCGTGGAGATGGCCAGCCTGACGCTCGCGCAGGTGGAGCGCGCGGTGGCCGCGTGGGACGAGACCGACGTCGAGGCCGCGCGCATGGTGATGCTCGGCGACGAGGCCGTCGACGAGCGTTGCGCCGAGCTCGACCATCAGATCTTCAGCATCCAGGTGCTCGAGTCGCCGGTGGCGCGTGACCAGCGCCTGCTGCACGTGGGGCTCATCGCGGTCGTGGCGCTGGAGCGCGTGGGCGACCTGGCCGTCGCCATCGCGCAGATGGTCACGGCGGTCCGCCCGGAGGGCGCCGACCCCAACATCCAGAAGCTCATCCGCCGCATGAGCGCCCGGGCCGTCGACACGCTGGCCAGCGGCGTGCAGGCCATCGCCAGGAAGAACCCGGCCCTGGGCGAGCGCGCTGCCGAGGAATCCCGCGTCGTGGCCGACATGCTCGATGACCTGCTCAGTCTCGCCGCCGCCGTGCCCGACGATCCGGACAAGCGGGAATGGTCCGCGGCCGCCGTCCTGGTGGGGCGCCACCTGGAGCGGGTCGCCAACAACGGCCGGGAGCTCGGCGGTCGCGTGCGGTTCCTTGTCGAGGGGGAGCCGTTCAAGCGTGCCGGCGCGGCGCCGACCGTCGAGCAAGAGCGCCCGGGCGTGCCGCCCAAGCAGAGCTCCTAGCCGGGAGCTACGACTCGTCCTCCGAGGGCTGCTCGGCCCGCTCGTCGGCGCGATCGTCCTCCGACTCCTCCGCCTGATCGGCGGGAACGACGCGCTCGATCATCTCGAGTGCCTCAAGGGCGCCATCGCCGGACATCGTTCGGAAACTGTTGCGCCGAGCGCGCTTTGCCTTGGCCAATGCCACCCTCCCCGTGTCGTCGAGCGGGATTCTACCGCGCGGCCCCCGGGCCGACCGTCCCGGTCGGGCGCCCGCCGCTATCCGGCCCGCACCAGCATTCCGCCGCGCCGCTCTGCCAGTCCGTCCGCCACCAGGCTGGCGGCGGCCTCGGGATCGTCGGACGCCGCGGCCGTGCCTGCCTCTGCAAGCGCGCCCAGCAGCACCCCGCGCCGCTGGCGCATCGACCCCTCGTAGCGGCCCTGGCGACGACCCGTGGAGTGGTCGGCCACGGGGCCCGCGTCCGCCGCCGGGCACCCGGGCCGCAGAGGACAGGCTCCGCAGAGGGGCTTCTTGGCGACGCAGATGCGACGACCCAGGTCCATCAGGGCCTGTCCGGCGTCCCAACCGCGCCCGGGCGCGCCCGGCCAGCCGTCGGGGAATCGTCGCGCCGTGATGCGGGCCACGTTGGTGTCGACGGGCAGCACGTCCTCCTCGTCGGCGAAGCAGCGCAGCGCCGCCGCCGTGTAGGGCCCGACGCCCGGAAGATCGGTGAGGCGGCCGGGGGCGGGCCAGCCCTCGCTCGCCAGGATGCCCGCCGCCTGATGCAGGCGTCGCGCGCGCCGGGGGTAGCCCAGGCCGTGCCACGCCGCGAGCACCTCGCCCACGCTCTCGGCCGCGAGCGCCCCGGCTGTCGGCCAGCGCCTCACCCATCGCTCGTAGTAGGGCCTCACCCGGGCGACCGGGGTCGCCTGGAGCATGGTCTCGCTGACCAGCACCAGGTAGCGGTCGCGGGTGCGCCTCCAGGGCAGATCATCGCCCTCGGCCTCGAACCAGGCCACGAGGCGGTCGACGGCGTCGGCTTCGGCGCCCATCAGCCCGGCGGCGCCCACACGGAGCGCCGCCGCCCGTCGATCCAGCGCACGATGCGCGGCGCGTGGGCCACTTGCCGCCCCCGCTCGTCCACGCGGAACGGACCGAGGAAGGTGCTGAGACGCATCGCCCGGGCAGCCTCCCAGACGGCGTCGGGCTCCGTCGAGTCGGCCGTCTCCACGGCCCTGCGGGCGAGCTCCCCGGCCGCGGCGGCCTGCACCCCCGGGTAGCCGGCCCCGATCCCGCGCAGGTAGGACGGCAGCACGGCGTCGGGGTCGCTCTGGCTCGGACCGATCCAACCCTCCACGGCATCGCCCAGGCGCTCGGCCGCCAGGTCGATGCCGCACACCACCAGACCCACCGCCAGCGGTCGGCCGGCAAGCGCGCCGCCCAGCGCGAGATCGTCCTCGATGCGCCCGCTGCCCACCACGACCCCGGCACCCACGCGCTCGGCGCGAGCCACCACCGCCTCCGGGTCGCCATCGATGTCGAGCACGGCCAGCGGCCGGTGGCCGGCCTCGGCGAGCGAGCGCTCGGCGCCCGCCGACACCGCGCGACCGAACGGCGTGGCCCCGCGGACGAGCACCACACGATCCGGGTCCGCCCCGATGCCGCCCAGCGCCTCGGCCAGCCCGCGCCAGTAGCGCCGCGCCGGCCCCAGCACGTCCACCACGCGGCCGACCTCTCCGCGTGGCACCTCGGCCCCGCCGTGGTTCCACATCACCGCGTCGCGGCCCACCAGCTGTCTCTTATACACATCTGACGCTGCCGACGAAGATTGTCTAGTGGGGGGGGGGGGGGGGGGGGGGGGGGGG